>JAKORR010000505.1 GCA_029777735.1 Armatimonadota bacterium
CGAAGAACCTCGAAGGCTTCTTCGGACCGGCTCCCGTTGAAGGAGTGCTTGGTCCCCGCAAGAAAGCCGATGACCTGAACCGCGATGAAGGTCAGCAGAAAAACACTGAGGGCCACCACCGTGCCCACCACGGTGCCGACAGAACTTCCCACCACCTGGACCACCTTCGGTGGGGATTGCTCGCCCTCTGCCTGGACTTCAGCCTGGGCGGCCATCTGCGCCTGAAACGTCGCCTCCCTGGCTGCGTCGTGCTCCAGACCTACATAGCGAAGGGCTGTGACCAACACACCAAACAGAAGCAACAGACCAAGGACACCAGTCGATGCACGCGCCCACCAGGCGCGGGTCTGGCACCGTGCGAAAAACTGTTCGTAGGCCGGGCGGCTGTCGTCTGCCCGCTGGTTGTCGCCGGGGGTAATTTCGGCAGGGTTGCAGTTACCGACTTGGCCGTCTTCCTGCCAGTCCTCACGGTAGCGGCGGGCATAGTGGGCCCGACGCGAGAGTGACCCCGCCCAGTGGGCAAGGATGTAGAACACTACCGCCAGGCCATACCCGACGATGCCCGCCCACATGTCACGGCTCGCCGTGGAAATCTCGGACGAGATCCAAGGCAGCAGCACATAACCGGCTGACCAGCCTTCCGGCAGGGCCAGCACCAAGGCCAGCGTCAGCAGCACCGGCGGGGCCTTGGGGTGGATGGACGCGTCCTCCGCCTTCTTGATGTAGACGGCCAGGTTCTCGAAGACCGGCCGGGGGAGCTTCACCAGTTGCGGCAGGAAGGGCGCCGCGATGGCGGCCTCTGCTTTGGTGATGTGCGGCGCCCCATTGAGTGGGGTCCGCATCGCAGCCTGAGACTGCAAGCGCCACACGGTGCCGAGGAAGGGCAGCCGGGCCCAGAAGAGCCCGAGAGAGGCTGCCAGGTCGTCGCGGTAGACACGGACCCAGCAAGCCAAGATGGCCAAGAGCACCACGCTGGCCGCGATGATGTTCAGGGACAGATAGGACGATTGTTCTGCAGACATGTGAGCTCCTCAGAATTGGCAAAAACCAGGTTGAGAAGAGCCAACACACCCACGTCCAGGAGGTCGGCTCTTCGTCGGTGGGCGACCCACCCAGACGAAAATGCCTGCTTCCCGCCGCCCTTGGCGCCATGCGCTTCGGGCTTCTGTCGAGAAGCTAATAACCCCCGGGGCTTGCACGTTTAGGTCCGTGCTGGGTGTGATTTTCGGCCGGCTTTCGCGAACAATGTGCCCAGGGAACTGCCGGGTAACCCAGCGAAAGGCAAACAATCTGTGCGGAAAAAAGCTCTAACCAGAACAGACTGCGACATCCTCTCGGCGCTGCAGGTAAACGCCTATGAGAACGACGAGTCCATCGGCAAGAAGGTGCACCGCTCACGCTCGGTCGTGCTTCGGCGACGCACTGAGCTGGAAAGCGAGGGGGTCATTCGCGGCTACCGCGCAGACATCGACCCGAAGAAGGTGGGGCTCGGGACCACGGTCTACACCCTGGTCAGCCTGAAGCAACACGGCGGAGGGCTGGTCAAAGAATTCGGGGAGACAGTCCAGGCGATGCCCAACGTCATCGAGTGGACCCGCATCAGCGGAAGCTGGGACTTCTTGCTGAAGTTCGCTGTCAAAGACACAGCGCATCACGACGCGCTGCTCTACCGCATCCTCGACATGCCGAACGTCTCGCGGGTGCGGGGCATGCATGTGCACGGAACCCCACAGACCAAGCCCATACCGCTCGACGGTGGCGAGCTGGTGCCAGAAGAGGATTGACGCTAGGCCGGCCCCTTGCGGGTGATGGTGCGGCCGGTGTCGCCGGGGGTGGGGCCTGGGTCACCCTCGCGGCCGTAGTCCCGGCCCTGAACGCTGCGGCTGTTGGCGTAGTCGGTGAGGGTGCCCCGGTCAAGGTCACTGGCTGGTGAAAGGCTAGCCTCTTTGCCACGCTTGACGGTGCCCGCCTGTCGTGCCCGCATGGCCTTGTAGTTGTCCCAAACCTCAGAGCGCGTTTTGTTGAGCTCGGCCCATGCCTGCTGCTGGCCTTCAGTGTCCGTCG
>JAKORR010000506.1 GCA_029777735.1 Armatimonadota bacterium
GTTGGAGCTTGGCTGCTGCACTGGTGTTGCGCTTTCCTGTTGGACATTTTCGTGATCTTCTGGCCGCTGGTTCCCTGAGAGTTGCCCCGACCTCCGGCCGTAGAACGTTTCCCCTCGCGAACACCCTCTTGGCCGCGGGCCGCAGCTGCGGGTGCCATCGCAAGTGTTATGGCCGTGGGCAGGCGCCATTCCACACCCGCGGTGCCAGGTGCTAGAGGTGGTAGAAGCTGTCCCGCCGCTCCTGACACGTCCCGCTGATTCAGTCCCTCATCCCTAAGACTCGTGCCGCGTTGCCAGAGAAGATCAGGTGCTTGGTTTCGTCCGAGATATCGGCCGTCTCGATCTTGGCTATCGTGGCAAGATAGTCGCAGTAGGGCGCATCGCTACCGTAGATCACCCTCTCGGCCCCCAGGCGCTCGACCGCATACTCGATCTGCCCACGGTCAATAACGGACCCCGACACGTCGCTCAGCACGTTGGGAACGTCCTCCACGGCTCGGATCCCCCAGTCCCAACTGCCGCCCAGGTGGGCCATGACGAGGGAGAGCTCCGGGAATACGCGCCCTAGCTCCGCCACGTCGAGCGGGTCCGACTCATAGGGCAGATTGCCGTTGTACTTATGCCACGCGTGCTGCAGAACCGGCAGCTCCAGTTCAATTGCGCGCTCGGCCACGGGCCACACGCACCGCTGGTTTGCCTTCACCGCGACCCACAGCTTGATCCCAACGGCGCCGCGCGCGTGGCCCTCATCGATCATCGCTAAGGCATCGGGGCCATGCATGGGGTTGATCTTCACAAAGGGCAGGACTACTCCTGTCCAGCACTCGGCCGCCGCGAAGGTCTGATCGTTGAGACGTCGCACTTCGTCACGCGAGGGCACATAGGAGCCTATAGCACTGATTCCGACGCGGTCCACGCCGCAGCGTTGGGCCTCGGCGACCAGTGCCTCCGCCTCCTCGGGCCCTTGATGGATGTGCACGTGAGCGTGGAAGTCGATGATCATCCGGTAGCCCTCCTGACTAGATCCTCAGCGTGAGCGGAGTTGGCTGTCTCTGCTGTGAGGCGAAATCGTTATCGCCTAGCATACACGGGCTGTTTCCATCACCCTCGGCACCTTCCTCGGCCCACGCCCCAAGCACACTGTCAGCGTTCGCCTGGCCTTGATAGCAATGCCGTGCGGACCAATCGCGTCCAGCGCAGGCTGACCGAACGGTCCATCAGCACCTCCAGCGCCCGCAGACAGCGGTCTGGGTTCAGGTAGTTGTCCTGGCTGTGCCCAAGGGTCATGTGGAGCTCCAGATGGTCGCCGTCGCCGCCGACAGCCAGGTCGTAGATCCTCGGCCGGATATCGACGACCTTTCCCTCGCCCTCAGAGCAGAGCAACAGGAACTCCTTCGCCGCCAGAAGCACTGTCACTGCTTCCGTTAGATCCTCGCGGGCAACCGGTGGAGAGGCTGCGACCACCATCGTGTAGTTGGCTCGCTCCAGGGCCTTGAAGGGCGACGCAGCGCCCTGGGGCAGGCCCCAGGCACGTGTCACCGCTAGCTCGGGCGGCAACTGCTCGTTCATTCGCCGCGCTATCTCCTCCGGTGGCAGGGGTTGAGTCATCTCGATACCCAGGATCTCGGCCTTGCCTTCGGCGCCGACAGGGAGAGCCTGCCCGAAGTGAAGACGCATGCGGCGGTTGTATCCTTTTGTGTACCGTATAGGTAGTCCCGACCGACGCAGCGCACGCTCCATCCCCCGTGCCACATCCAGGTGGGATAAGTACCGGAGCCGTCCTACCTTGCGGTACGTGACGAAGATCTCCCAGAAGGCCGGGGCGTTCACTTTGACTTGCCTCCGCACGAGGCCGGTAGCACACCCGAGCAGCCCCTCACCCGGCGCTGATTGCCGCACGCGTGACAGCTCCCAGCGCGACAGTCCGCTGTCGGTCGACCGCTTAGAGCAAGCTCGCGCTCCCGTAGCAGGAAGTCGCGTGTCACACCCATGTCGATGACGTCCCAGGGCAGAGGCGTGGCCGGGTCCAGCTCTCGGCTCGCCCACTCCTCCGCTGTTCTTCCACTCCCATCGAAAGCCTGATGCCAGCGGGGGGCATCGAACCACTCAGTCCAAGGGTCCAAGTAGCAGCCCAGATCGGCTGCCTTCTCCAAAACGTCGCCTAGGCGACGATCACCACGGGCGAGAACAGCTTCTATACAGCTTTGTCCAACATTATGCACTGAGAGCTTAACATACCGTGACTGCAAGAGACTCTGTAGCAGCTCTTGCTTCGCTTCGATTTCTGCCCGCGGGGCCTGTCCGTTCCATTGAAAGGGTGTATGGGCCTTGGGGTTGAAGATCGCCACAGACACGTTGACCTTAAGGCGTCTCTGTTTGCCACCAAGGGCATCGCAGCCTGCTCGTACCACCTGGTGCACCAGTTCCGCCAGGGCGTGCAGATCCTCATCGGCCTCTGTGGGCAGGCCTATCATGAAGTAAAGCTTCACTGTGAGCCAGCCAGCCCGGCAGGCGGCCTCGACAGCCCGCAGCAGGTCCTCCTCGCTGACGTTCTTATTGATGATGTCTCGCAGGCGTTGACTGCCGGCTTCGGGCGCGAAGGTCATCCCTCCCTTGCGCGTTTCCGCCAGGCGCTGAGCCAGCTCGACGCTCATGGTATCGACGCGCAGGGATGGCAGGCTCAGGCTTACGCCGCGGGGCGACAGGCGGGCCTGCAGGGTTCCTATCAACTCCTCGATGCGCTGGTAGTCGGGGCAGTTGAGGGCCACCAGCGACAGGCCGTCATAGCCTGTGTTGTCCACGAGTTCCTCGGCCTGGTGCAACAGAATCTCGACGCTGCGCTCCCGCACAGGCCGGTAGATCATCCCGGCTTGGCAGAACCGGCACCCACGCGTGCAGCCCCGGGCAATCTCGATTTGGCCGCGATCGTGGATTGTCTCGACCCATGGCACAGGTGGTGCGGTGGGAAAGGGAACCGCGTCCAGGTTCTCCACGAGCCTGGCGCTGACCCTCTCGGGTACGCCGGACCTGGGCTGTGGGATGACAAGGTCGCCCACCAGGCGCGGTTCATAGGCATCTGGCCAGTAGACACCCGGCAGCGAAGCCAGCTCTCGTAGCACCGTCTCGCGGTCTCTTGTGGCCCAGCCCTCGCGCGGGCCGAGGCTTTCTCTCAGGGACAATAAGCGACGCAGCAGGTCCGCCAGCAATTCCTCTCCGTCGCCCAAGCAGAACAGGTCGATGAAGGAAGCGAGGGGCTCAGGATTCGCAGCTCCGGGCCCGCCGGCGATGACAAGGGGGGCACCGGGCTGTCGGTCGGCACTGCGTCGCGGAATGCCCCCCAGCGACAGCATGGTCAGCAACGTGGGATAGGTCAGCTCGTACTGCAGTGTGAAACCCACAAGATCGCAGTCGCGCAGTGGCGTATGAGATTCGAGCGTTGCGAGTGGCAGGCCGAGCCGCCGCAGTTCCTCTGCCGCATCGGGCCAGGGAGCGTAGCAGCGCTCGACGCTCACACCCTCTATGAGGCTCGCGGCGTGATACAGGATGAGCGATCCGAGATGGCCCATGCCCACTTGGTAGACGTCCGGGTAACACAGGGCGAGGCGGATTCGTGCATCGGCTGACGGTCGGCTTACGTTCCATTCGCCGTTAAGGTATCGGGCCGGGCCGCGCACTCCGAGGAGAACATCGTCAGGAAGCATGTTACCACCATGGTAGGAATCTGCCGACGAAAGTGTCAACAGGGCATACCGCGGGCGCTTAAGGGCCGCCCGGGTCCGTGGGCACCACGACCTGCGCGGGGCCCCTACCGGAACAGATCTTGCAGCAACTCTACGGCGGCGGCCACGATGAGATCGTGGGCTTCGGGGGCCAGCTTGGCCCAGTAGCGCGTAGCGGCCTCGTGGCCTCCGCGCTTCGTGGCTTCGGGCGTAGGGATGTAGCCCACGTAGTGCGAGGTGCAGTGGGCGATGTAGGTGGGATAGGTTGGCGACGCCAGCTTTATCTCCAGGCCTAGTTCGGCGAAGGGCTCTCCCGGCAAGCCAACAACCGCCGTGTTGCCCAAGCGCAGCACCTGCACCTCGTAGTCGAGGGCCCCGGCTCGCTGCTCCAGCATGTGGACACTAACCACGCTGGCGGCAGCCGTCCATTCCGGGTCCACAGCCAAGTGTGTGTCGTCCGACCAGACGGGCTGCGGCGACCTGTCCAGCACCGCACGAGCCGCCATCAGCTCGTCGGCGCCGACGTGCCGTAGGGGGATCCGCACGTTGCACACGCGCCAGTCCAGGACCGCGCCGTCGCGGAACTCCAGCATGTCCACGACTTTCGCAACCGTGGCGGCCATCTCGCGGCCCATGCGTCGGTGATCCTCAATGTAGTCGGGATCAAAAGGCGACCATGGATTGATGTTGCCGCACGCGCCGTTGAGTACTAGCACCGCGGCCTCGCCACCACAGGCCTTACACGTCTCATTGGCCAGCGCGCCGGGCCAATCCGCCGACACGTCGGGCGCTGGGAAGACGTGCACAGGGTGACAGGTGTAGTTGAGCAGGAGGGCCTCGGGCCGCCCGTCGGCGCCTCGTAGGCAGACCACGCCCAGCTCGGGGTCAATGGGACCCTCCAAATAACGGATCCAGGTAGGCCCAGCGGGTTCTTCCCAGCACCTGCCGGGCATAGCTACCGTGCCGTCTCTCTTCACAGCGCGGCGGTTGAAAGCGAAGCGTCCCTCTATGCCGCTTCCCGCGCCGATCTGTACCGGCTCTAGGGCCTCGAGGGCCAGCCCCACAGCCTCTATGGCACGCTCCACCGCGTAGGCACTGTAGACCTTCTCACTCCCGCGCAGCCACTCGAACTCCGACGGCATGGCCGGGAAGTCGTCGTCCACCATGAAGTAGCCTACGGCGGGCGCCGAGTGGGTCTGGGTGGCGTGTATCATCACGGCCTCGGGGACCAAGCCGAAGCGCTGAAAGAGCGACTGGCGGATACGCGCCGTGTAATCCGCCGTGATGATTGTGACGTCGAGCGCGAGGAAGCACAGGCGCCGACCGTCGGAATCAAGCACCAGAGCTCGGGCGCGAAGGGGGTCCAGCACCGAGCGCGCTGGCCTGTACAGGCCTACGGCCCCCGCTAGGTGCACGCCCAGGTTGGGCGTGATATCAACGCTTGCACTACCAGCCAGAAGAAAACCGTCGGCAGGCGCTTTCTGTGCCGCAGTCATTGTCCATCACTGGCGTCCCCTGGGGCTCGGGCCGCCGAGAGTGCTGGTTCCGTCTTGCCGCGACGGGTCCTTCGCGGACGCAGTGAGGACCGATGCCTGCCGGGCGGGGGAAGGGCCCCAGGGGCACAGCTTTGACGGTGCCGCGCGGGAGCAGTATAATATGATTGTGCTTGAGCCCCTCGAGATTCCCAAGGACCAGCCGGGGAATCCTTGGTTCCCTCTGCCACGAGGGGCGGCCCTGTTTCTCGCTTATCTCGGCCGCCTGGTCTACCTTCATGGATACGTCCTATCCCTCATTGCTAGGCGGCGCGTCGATCTCAGGTTGTCGGTCTTCCAGATGGCCACGGTGGGCGTCGCTTCGCTGCCCATAGCTACCATCACGGCGCTGCTGTCGGGTATGGTGATCGGCTACCACTTCGCCGTGCAGGCCGGGCAGTTGGGTGTCAGTGCCTACGCAGGGTGGCTGGTGGCCGAGACCATGTCGAGGGAGCTAGGGCCGGTGCTGGTGGCTTTCGTAGTGGCGGCGCGCGCGGGCTCGGCCATGACCGCCGAGTTGGGCACCATGAAGGCCACGGAGCAGATTGACGCACTACGGGCGTTGGCCACAGACCCGATCGAGTACCTGGTTGTCCCCCGATATCTGGGCGCTGTGTTGATGCTTCCCTTACTGACCTTTGTGGGCGACTTTGCCGGCGTGTTGGGTGGGTACGTGATGAGCGTCATCGCCCCCCAGATCAACGCCCGGGTCTACTTCACGGCCATCCCCGCGAATCTGGAGGCATGGACGATCATCGCAGGTCTCCTCAAGACCCTGGTCTTCGGTATGGTCATATCGCTGGTGGCTTGCCACGAGGGCCTAAGCTGCCGCCCGGCCTCCGAGGAAGTTGGGCGCGCCACCACGAGGGCTGTGGTATACTGTATTATGTTAATCTACGCAGCAGACGTTGCACTCACCGCGATACTCTACCCGGGCTAATGGAACCGTCTGAGTTTGCCGTTCAGGTCCGCGATCTCGTTTACCGCGTGGGGGGACGCACTATCCTTGATGGGCTCACCTTCAACGTTGGTCGTAACTCGTGCCTTGGCGTGATGGGGATGTCTGGCACGGGTAAGAGCACGCTGCTGAAGAACATTATGGGTCTATTACGCCCAACCAGCGGCGATGTGCTCATCAATGGGCAGTCGATAGTGGGCCTTAGCGAGCAGGAAATGGCCCCAATCCGCCGGAAGATGGGTATGTGCTTTCAGTACGCGGCGCTATTCGATTCGATGACAGTGGCCGAGAATGTGGCCTTTGGGCTGCGGCGGCACCAGCGCCTGCCCGAGGACGAGATCAGACGGCGCGTGTCCGAAAGCCTGGGGCGTGTAGGCATGGAAGGCACTGAGGCGCTATACCCGGCCGAGCTGTCGGGAGGCATGCGCAAGCGCGTTGGCATCGCCCGGGCGCTGATCCTCGAGCCGGAACTGATGCTATATGACGAGCCGAGCGCGGGCCTGGATCCGATCACGGCGGCGCGGCTCGACGGACTCATAGCCTCCCTGGACCGAGAGCGGGGGATGACTTCGATCATTGTGACTCACGAGGTGGAGGAACTTTTCGCCCTCTGTGATATGGTGATGATGATCCACGAGGGCAAGATTGTAGCTCTTGACACCCCGCAGGCCCTGAGAGAGACCAGCGACCCACTGGTCCGGCAGTTTGTGGAAGGCCGCGCGGACGGCCCGATCACGGTTTGAGAGGTCTGGATCCCGATGACTTCAGCCTTGGTCAGAGTTGGGGCGCTGGCCCTGCTTGTGGGGGTTCTGGCTATTGTGGCGGGCCTGTATATGGGCGGCGTCTGGGGGCGGCTTGGGACCTACGAGATTTACGTGCGCATGGACAATGCTGGCGGGGTCGAGAGCGGGTCAGACGTCATGATGTCAGGCGTGCGCATTGGCACTGTTGTGGCGACGAAGCTGTCCCCCGACGAGAAGAATTGGCCCGGTCGACCGGTGAGGATAACGCTGGCGATTCGCAAGGAGATCCTGATCCCGGCGTCCTATGAGTTCTGCATTGACCAGGGCGGGCTGCTGGCGACCCGTCACATTGCTGTGGAGCCTCCTAAGCGAAAGGGCGCGGCTTTCGCTGAGAGCCCTGCCGGCGTCGAGAAAACCCTTACGCCGGGCTGTGAAGTGGCGGGCAAGGGTTTGGCTGGCCTGGCGGCTCTGGGGGAGATCGCCAGCCAGGCAGGGGACGTCGTCCCGAAGCTCACGTCGACGGTCGAGGAGAAGCTCGACCGACTAGCCACTCGTGCCGAGGCCACCTACCTGAGTGAGCGGCAGGAGCAGTTAGTTCATCAGGTGATGGTCAATATCAGTCAGATGACTGCTACGGCCAACCGCGCTGCCCGACAGGTTGAACGCATCGCTGCCACCATCCAGAGAGCCGCCGAGAAAGGCAGCCCCGAGGCTGTAGCCATGGTCAAGGAACTGCGCCAGGCGGCGACCAACGTGAGGCAGGCAGCTGAGCACATAAGCCGCATGGTGGCCGTGACGCCCGTGCCTGTAGACCTGGCCGGAGCCACCGCGCACATCCGCCGCGCCGCAGCCGCGGTTGAGGAAAGCGCCATCGCCGTTCGCGATATCACCGGCTCGGCGGAGACGCAATTGCGGATTCGGGAGTTTACGGCCAACCTGGCCCGGGTGAGCGCGGCCATGGCGGGGCTGAGCGAGGAGGCTGAGAAGTTCGTATCGGACCCGCAGCTTCAGGCCGATTTGAGGCAGTCGATTGCCGATCTGCAGGAAACCACCACGAGCATGA
>JAKORR010000507.1 GCA_029777735.1 Armatimonadota bacterium
CGAAGGGAGAGAGCTCCCGCGCCTGAAACGCATCGCCGATGGCCAGGGCGTAGGTGTCGAGGAGTCTTTCTCCATTGAAGGCGATCCCACACACGAGATCGTAGGCGGGTGCAAGCGAGAGCCCTTCCCGTGTCACGTAAAAGGAGACGTTCTTTGCATGGGCATCGGTATTGCCGATGAGCACCTGAAAGAGCGTCCAGCGCAGCAGTGCGAGGCGCTCTGCAACGGGCCGTGGGCTGCGCGCGAGGAGCGCAAAGAGCATCGGCAGCGATGCCCCGTCGCGTAGATCACGCACGTCGCGGGCGTCGCCGTAAGGCCTCTCGTACTTGAGTGCCGACGACAGGCCCAATGCCTGGCAGCCATCGATGATGTGCCGGCGCACCACGCGCCCGGGCCTGTGCTCACGGTCGAAGCGCTTCACCACCAGCACCGGCTCGGGCACCCGAACGAGGGCAACCTCGGCCACGGGCAGCTTTGCCCAATGGGCAAGGCGCATGCAGAAGAACTCGTTGCCGGTGAGCCCGGCAAACTGAGTCGACACCGGCTCTGGCTTGAGGATGTGTGTTGAAGCCAGGTATCTGCCCTCGACCAGCGACCACAGCCCCTCTTCCTCGAAGACCGCGATCTTGTCCTGGTAGCCCGCGATGGACAGGCGAACGCGTCCATCCCAGACCGAGAAGGGGAAGAAGGGGCGTGCGCGTATGCGTTCCGAGAGCTCTGTGTGTGCCAGCGCTCGGCGGATCTCGGCCACGGGTGCCAACTCCGTTCCGGGCTGGCGCAGCTGAAGCGCCTCGGCAGTCTCCCCGCCCAGCGCAGCCAGAAGCCCCATCAGGTTGCCCTTCGAGAGCCTGTGCGTGCTCGCCGCATCGTCAAGCGCCTGCCCTTCGGGCAGCAGGTTCTCGAAGAACTGGCGCACCGCAGCGCTGTGCTGCTCTTGAACCGCCGCCTCAGCACCGTGTGCCACCACGGCCAGTTCAAGCGGCAGTGTCGGGCCGAGGGCGTAGCGATCCTTGCGCGACAGCCAGGCCGGGCTGTAGCGGAAGGCATAGCGATGGGTGCTGGCCGTGTAGCTCAGCGTGCCGGCAACTTCTCCATTCAGCAGAACGTCGAGCTCCATCAGCCGCGCGCCTCATGGATAAGCCGCGCAATCTGATCCGCCTCGCCTGCGGGGGCAATGAAGAGGCTCACGCCGAGGGCCTGTGCCACCCGCAGCGCAATCCCCAGCCCCACCGTCGGCTTGCCTGCCTCCAGGTCGCCCAGTGTCTGCTTGGCGATGCTCACCGCCAGCGCAGCCTCTTCAAGGGTGAGCCCGCTGGCGGTGCGGGCTGAACGAACGGCCGCACCGAGCTCGTCGCACGTCCTGAGCTGGGGATTGGTGGGAAACGCAGTGGGAACGACACGCCGTGCCATTTTATTCTCCTATTTTAATAGGATTATATGTAGCGCGAGCACTGGATTCAAGAATACGCCTTCCAAAGTAGGCGGATAGGTCGTTCCGCCCAGGGAACCGTCAATTACGCCTGCCAGGATTCCACCACGACGTTGAGGGAGAGCGTCATTGCCTCATGACAGCGGTGTCATGAGCCCGTCGCTCGACACACGCTGGCACGTA
>JAKORR010000508.1 GCA_029777735.1 Armatimonadota bacterium
CATCAGGTCATGGTCCACGGCACGCACACGCATGCTGGACCCGAGATGAGGAGCGAGCGCCACGGCGTCGACGGCCGATACGTGGACCTGGCGATCCAAAAGATCGCGACAGCCGTGGTGCTAGCGGTCAGGAACCTAGCGCCCTGCGAACTGGTCTTCACGCGGGGCAGTGAGAGCCGCCTCAGCTTCAACCGGCGCTTCTGGATGAAGGACGGTTCGGTGCGGATGAACCCGGGAATAGGCAACACGGACATCGTGAGGCCGGCAGGGCCCATCGACCCGGACGTGCTAGGGCTCTGGGTCATGCGCGAAGGCCAGCCTGCGGGGCTTGTCGCCAACTTCGCCTGCCACTTGGACGTGCTAGGGGCGCAGTATCTAGTATCGGCGGACGTGCCACACTATCTGCGCCAAACGCTTTCCGACGCACTGGCCCGCTCCATCCCTGTGGTGTACCTCAATGGCACCTGTGGCGACATCAACCACATAAACGTCACCGGTGGCCCCGGCCAGAGCGGCTTTGACCACTCCGCCAAGATGGGGCGCACGCTGGCCGGTGAACTCCTCAGGTCGCTGCAGGAGGCAGTACCGATCGAGGATACACCTCTCATCGGCCTCAGCACCCAGGTACAGACAAGCTGGCGCGTGTGGCCCGAGGCAGAGGTTGAGGCCGCACGTCGCACGGTTGACGACCCGAGCGTCGAGAAGGCGACGTGGACTAGACACCGCGCAATGCGGATCCTCACCGTGGATGCCCACCACGGTGAGCCGCGTGAACTCGAGGTCCAAGTGTTCAGGATCGGGTCCGCCGCCGTTGTCGGGGTGCCCGGAGAGGTGTTTTGCGGAGTGGGCCTAGACATCAAGAAGGCGTCGCCGCTTCCTCACGTCATGGTGGCGGAGCTGTGCAACGACAACCCGGGCTACATACCGCTGCCCTCGGCCTTTGACGAAGGCGGCTATGAGGTGGACAGTGCGGCCTGCGCGCCTGAGACCGCCGCGCTCCTCGTCGAGGCAGCCAGCAATCTGCTGGCAAAGGCTGTGGGAGGGTGATCCAAGACGCCAGAGTCTATCCCACGCGCAGGCGGGGTGCTTTGCGCTGGGCCGGCACTGTTATCTTGGCCGTCCTTGTGGGGATGCCTAGCGCTCTGGCGGCGGCGGGTCTTGTTCTCCTGGGCGTAGATCCGCACCTGCATCCCTACGTGGCGCTTGCCTCGGTCTTGGTCACAGTTGGGGTCTTCAAGCTCTGCATGGGACGCGTGCCGCTGGCCGGTAACGCGCGGCTGCGACGAGACCTCATGGCCCAGATTGCCGCGGACGACGAAGAGGGCGCGGCCTTCACGCAGGACGCCATTTGTGTCGGTTTCTCCCCCACGCCCCAAGTTCTCCTGTGGCACGGCGAATCCGACTGGGACATCGGCCTGCTGAAGATAACAGGGAATTTCCTTGCCTACTGGGGCGACCGGACTCGCTGGGCTCTGCGCAGAGAAGAGATAATCCACCTGGAGCTGAGCAGCGAGCTTGGAATGCCTAGGCTCCTTGTCCACTGGCGCTCCGCGACAGGCGAGCAGGGTATTGTTGCTCTGACGAATCGCGACATCAGGACCTTGGACCAGATGGCCGAGGCCTGCCGGAGGCTCATGGACAGTATCACGGCCTGGCAGGAGCAGGGCCACAGTGCCCCGGAGCCCCTAGGCATTACCCCACAGCTCTGGGGCCCGCCGCCGGTCCAAGTCGAGGGCGGTAAGCCGCTCGGCCCACTCACCGGGTGGGGATGCGCCGGGTCGCTGGCGATTCTGGTCATCGCCGTGACCACCTGGATGCTAACGGGCTGGCAGCACTATCTGCAAGGCTTGGCGATTCTCGCAGCACTAGAGGCTGTCGCCTTGGGCTTGCCGGCCTTGGTGCTGGTCAGCCAAGTGCTGCCCGCGGACGTGGACTGAGATCCTTGGGTCCACGAAGGCCGCGGTCCACGATGCCCGCTCAAAGACGCTTGTAGGTCAGCAGCAGCGTGTCAGGGCAAGAGGCGACTTTCACCGATAGCCCTTCCTTCATCAACTCGCTACTGGCCACACCCTCCTGCCATCCTCACCCCAACACCTCCTCTCCCTCGCCTAAGGCTCCGATCATCTCTGCTATCATCCACCCCAATACCCCACTACGCCCAAGCCGATTCGTGACCCTCTTTGCCTGTGCTGCTATTCTCGCTGCGTCTACTGACATGGCGCAGGACTTCCCTTTTCCTGTATCTACCACAGGAGATTCCACGCGCTTTACTCTTCATCCCTCAAACTCTATCCTGCGGGAACTGTACACTCCCCGACGCCATCCCACTCTTGCTCTTGACTCCGCCCCCCCGTGCTATAATCTAGCGACTTTTGCAACAGTCCCAAGCAGAAACCTCGGAGGGGAACTTGAAACCTGAGCATTAAGATCCTGCTCAGCAAGAGTAGCAGGAAAAGTCAGCGGGGCAGCGAAACTCTAAGACAATACACGTTAGTAGGAGGAGTAGCGATGCAACGAGCCTTCACACTCATCGAACTGCTGGTTGTGATCGCGATCATCGCGATCCTCGCGGCTATTTTGTTCCCGGTTTTTGCCAAGGCCAGGGAGAAGGCGCGACAGGCAAGCTGTCAGAGCAACCTGAAGCAACTCGCGTTGGGGATGCTAATGTACTCGCAGGACTATGACGAGATTTTGAGGAATGTTCGATTCCCGCAGGATGAATCTTTGGCCGCCAGGAGGCAGTGGTGAGGGCCCAGGGCAGGAATAATCATAGAGCAGCCGACGCCCCGATAGGCTCCGAGGGAGAATCTTGGTCCGGTTCCACGAGAAACCTGCCACCTTGGGCGCGCTCGTTCCTGCGCGGCAGCAACGGCTACCAGCTACCCCGCCCTCTGGCCAAGTCTATCCTGCGGGAGCTGTATACTTCCAGGCCACAGAGGGTGTTGACGAACCGGTGGTCTCCAGCTATAATTATTTTTCGTCGCGCTCAGTCCAACGAGAACGCCAGATCTTTCGAGAGGTACGAATAGATGCCGCAGACCAAGTCCCGCAAGAAGGATGTTCGCCGCGCCGCTTACCGTACAGGCCTGAACCGACGCCGCAAGCGCGCGGTTGCTCAGGCCGTGCGTGCTGTGTTGGACGCAGCTAAGGCCGGTGATCAGCAGGGCCTGGATGAAGCCATGCGTAAGGCCCAGCGAGCGATAGACCTGGCGGCGCAGAAGGGCCCGTATCATCCAAATACGGCAGCCCGCAAGAAATCGCGTCTGATTACCAGGGTCAGACGTATCCAAGCTGGCCTTCACTAAGACGTCCCAGGTGAGTAGCTCAGCCCTGTAGGGCCTATCTTGACGACGACCGAGCGCGAGGTTATATTGCTGCTTAATTGAATATAGTCCCAAGGGCTTTGAAGGGGAGGAGTAAGCGAGCCCGGTAGAGGTACAGAGAGCCGGTGATAAGGTGAGAGTGCCGGTCCCTGCCGCCGCTGAAGGTCGCCCTAGAGCCGCTGCTCCGAAACGTGAGAAGTAGGAGATAGCCGGGAGCGCCCGTTACAGCGCCAGAGTGTCGTCTTCGCGGCTTATTGGTCGACGAAGGCGGAACTTGGGTGGTATCGCGGGAGAACGAAAGCCTCTCGTCCCATGGACGTGAGGCTTTTTGCTTTGTTGGATGGGCCTCCGCGATGACGCGGAATTGCCCCGATCCAGTAACGGTCCCCATGCCAGGGCCAGAAGGAGCAATCAGCCATGAGGCACGAAGAGGCAACCAAAAGTATCACCCGGCTTGGCGCCCGAGCGCTGCTGCAGGCCTGCGGCTTGAGCCGGGAGCAGTTCGATCGGCCCTTCATCGGGATAGCAAATGCCTACACCGATTTGGTTCCGGGCCACATCGACATGCAGCGGCTTGCGCGGGCCGTCGAGCACGGGATCGCAGCCGGTGGGGGCGTCCCTTTGGAGTTCGGTGTCATGGCGATCTGCGACGGCATAGCAATGGGACACTCGGGCATGTTCTACTCCCTGCCCTCTCGCGAGCTGATCGCCGACACCGTCGAGTCGGTGGCTGAGGCCCACAAGCTTGACGGTCTAGTCCTGCTCACCAACTGCGACAAGATAACGCCCGGCATGCTAATGGCCGCCGGCAGGTTGGACATACCGGCAATTGCCGTCACCGCAGGGCCGATGATCTCAGGCCGTTACGGAAGCCGACGGCTCTCGCTGGTCCGCGATACCTTCGAGGCCGTGGGCCGTTACCAGCGCGGCGAGATCGACGATGCCGAAATCGAGGCACTCGAGTGCAGGGCTTGTCCCGGGCCTGGCGCCTGCCAGGGCATGTACACGGCCAATACCATGGCCTGCATCACTGAAGCAATGGGCATGAGCCTGCCCTATTGTGCGACGGCCATCGCGGGCCTGTCGGAGAAACAGCGTATCGGTTACGCTTCTGGCGTCCGAGTGGTCGAGCTGGTGCGACAGAACATCACGGCGCGCCAGATCTTGACCGCTCAAGCTATCCGCAACGGCATTCGCATGGACATGGCCCTAGGCGGCTCCACCAACACGGCACTGCACATC
>JAKORR010000509.1 GCA_029777735.1 Armatimonadota bacterium
CGCCCTTCCCCGGTCCCCGGTCGGTGTTGTACTGGACTCGATAGCCCTCGAAGACCTTTAGGTCTCCGTTGTCCATCCATACTGGGCATGAAACACCGATGACGCGCCTAGGGTAACGCAGCTTCTCGTGAAGGTAAGATTCCAGATCAAGACGCTCTGCCGCTTCATCCAGTTGCTGACGCGCCGCGGACAAACAACTGTGGGGCTCACAACGGATCATCCTGTTCATCCAAATACTCCTCCTGTCCAAAGGCAACGGGTATAGTATGGCGGGCGCACCATCGCAGAACCAAGAGGGCCATCCCTCGGCGGTTACCCAAACGCCGGCGCGGGAAGCAAACACCTTTGTACACCCAGGCCGACAAGTAAACCCAGGATCGCCGGTGCCACAGCTCAGGCAGACGCGCCAGTAAGATACACGGCACATCCCGAGCGCGCAAGACCCCGGTAACGGCGAATCACGCGCCTAGACCATCTCTGGACGCACCCTCCTCATCCGAAACAGCGTCTCGCGGCTCCGAAGCGCAGCACAAAGAATCGAGCCGGACACCCTTGTGGCGTCCGGCCCGAGATGGTTTACTGTACAGTGACCGGGGCGTCCAGCCTGCTGCCCGTACCTACTTCTCTTCCTTCTCTTCCTCTTCCTTCTCGGCCAGCGCGCCCTCAGTCGTCAGAATCATCCCAGCGATGCTGCCCGCGTTCTGAAGCGCCACGCGGGTTACCATCACTGGGTCGGTGATTCCACGCTCCATCATGTCAGCCATCTCCCCGGCAAGAGCGTCAAAGCCCCAGTTCGGGTCGTCTTGTTCCAGAGCACGCTCGACGATGACAGCACCCGGGAATCCGGCATTGTCCGCGATCGTCCTCATGGGCTCGCGCAATGCCTGCCGCACGATGTCCACGCCCGTGGCCTCGTCTTCATCCTTGCTCTTCACCTTGTCCAGCGCCGAGATGGCGTGTAGCAGAGCCGCACCGCCGCCCGGCACAATGCCTTCCTCAACCGCCGCTCGCGTGGCCGACAGGCCGTCCTCAAAGCGGTGTTTCTTCTCCTTCAACTCCGTCTCGGTGGCAGCGCCCACCTCGATGACCGCCACGCCTCCAGTCATCTTCGCCAGCCGTTCCTCGAGCTTCTCGCGGTCGTAGTCGCTCTCTGTCTCCTCAATCTGGCGGCGAATCTGACGGATCCTACCCTGCACTGCTTCGGGATCGCCATAACCCTCCACGATCGTGCAGGTATCCTTATCCACCACCACACGCTTGGCCGACCCAAGCTGCTCGATCTGCACACTCTCGAGCTTGAGCCCCAGGTCCTCACTGATGAACTGGGCACCTGTGAGAACGGCCACGTCTGCCAAGATGGCCTTACGCCGGTCCCCGAAGCCCGGAGCTTTGACAGCGCAAGCGCGTAGCGTGCCGCGCAGGTGGTTGACAACCAGGGTTGCCAGAGCGTCAGCCTCGACATCCTCGGCGAGGATGAGGATCGACCGACCAGCCCGCGCAACGGACTCCAGAAGCGGCACTATGTCGATGGCCGAGCTTACCTTCTTCTCGTAGACGAGAATCAGCGGCTCCTCTAGCACAGCCGACATGGTGTCCGGGTCGGTGACGAAGTAGGGTGAGATGAAGCCCTTGTCGAGCTGCATGCCTTCTACGAACTCAATTCGTGTCTCGGAAGACTTGCCCTCCTCGACAGTGATGACACCATCCTTGCCTACCTCGCTCATGGCCTGGGCCACGATCCGCCCAATCTCGCGGTCGTTGCCCGCAATAGCCGCCACATTCTCCATTTTCTCTGGTGTATCGACCTCAATGGCCATCTGCCGTAGCCTGGCAATGACAGCTTCGACAGCCCGATCGATACCGCGCTTGAGGAACATCGGATTCGCTCCGGCCGCCACGGCCTTGAGGCCATTGCGCAGGATGGCTTGGGCCAGAACCGTAGCCGTTGTCGTGCCGTCGCCCGCCAGGTCGTTGGTCTTGGATGCCACCTGCACGAGCAGCTTGGCACCCATGTTCTCGAAGCTGTCCGGTAGCTCAATCTCCTTGGCTACCGTTACTCCATCCTTTGTGATCGTTGGCGATCCAAAGCTTTTTTGAAGCAGCGCGTTGCGGCCCGCAGGCCCCAGCGTAACTTTTACTGCTGCAGCTACCGTATTGGCGCCCCGTTCCAGGGCCGCACGCGCGTCGCTTCCGTAAAGAATTTCCTTAGCTGGCATATTTAACAACCCTCTCCTTGCTTTCGCCCAAGATTGAGGATTCCTTCTCCACGTCCAAGAATCCCTACTAAAATGCAAGACCCAAGAGTGAAAACAGCCTTTGGTCCGGAACTAGTCCTCTACGATCTTGGCGTAGACCTGCTCCACGTCAAGAATGATGTGTTCCACACCGTCCAGCTTAATTTTGTGACCGCCGTACTTGGCGTAGACCACACGGTCTCCTTCCTTCAAGTCGGGCGGAATCAGTTTGCCGTCCTCGTCTCTCTTGCCCTCGCCCACAGCGATGACAAGACCCCTCTGCGGCTTCTCCTTTGCCGTCTCGGGTAGAACGATACTGCCTTCCATATCCTGGCCTTCTTCAGGCTTGATCAGCACTCGGTTGCCCAGAATGCGAAGTTTAGCCATCTTGATCCTCCCTTCGATAACCCACGATGTGAGAGTATATTCTACCGCAGCGTGATGAGCTGCGGTGCTACACGAACAATCAACCTACAAATCATAATCCTTGTCACAGTACATGACAAGACGGCCTGCGACCTGTTTTTGCAGCGCAGGGCCGCGCCGACCATCTCTATCCTCCAGCGATCTTCTGCTGCGGCGGAGCCGCAGCCTCGTCCTTTATCTTCAGCCGCAGGGTCAGCCCTCCGTCTTCCACGTCCAGCAGAATCGTGTCACCCTCGGTGAACTCACCGCGCAGCACGGCCGAAGCTATCGGATTCTCAACCTCTCTCTGGATCACTCGCCGCAGCGGGCGGGCCCCAAAGGCCGGGTCATAGCCCTTCTCCGATAGCAGCTCCCTAGCTTCCTGCGACGCCTCCAGTGAGATGTGACGTTCCGACAGCCTGCGAGCCACCTGGTTCAGCATCAAGTCCACGATCTGCAGAATCTCCTCGCGCGAAAGGGGGTGAAACACGATTATCTCGTCTATGCGATTCAACAGTTCGGGCCGGAAAATGCCCGCCAGCTCCTGGAGCAGTGTCTCCCTCATGTGATCATAGTACTCCCGCCGCTCCGTCTCATCCCACTCCGGGTTCGGCGGTAGGAGACTCTGCGTGCCCACGTTGCTGGTCATGATCACAACCGTGTTTGAGAAGTCCACCGTGTGGCCCTGACCGTCCGTCAGCCGCCCATCCTCCAGAATCTGCAGCAATATATTGAACACATCTTGATGAGCCTTCTCGATCTCATCCAGCAGAATCACCCTGTAAGGCCGTCGACGCACGGCTTCAGTGAGCTGGCCACCTTCCTCATAGCCTACGTAGCCTGGCGGCGCACCGATCAGCCGCGAGACCGTGTGCTTCTCCATGTACTCCGACATGTCAATGCGTACCAGGGCGTCTTCGTCGTCGAAGAGGAATTCTGCCAGGGCCTTGGCCAGCTCGGTCTTGCCTACGCCCGTGGGGCCCAGGAAAATGAAGGAGCCGATGGGACGTCGCGGATCCTTCAGCCCTGCTCGCGAGCGCCGAATTGCCTCGCTTACTACCCTCACAGCCTCATTCTGGCCCTTGACACGCTGATGCAGCCGCTCCTCCATGTGCAGCAGCTTCTCGGCCTCGTCCTCGAGCATGTCGTGGACCGGGATGCCTGTCCATTCCGACACGATCTCGGCCACGTCCTCCGGACGCACAACCTCGTCGCAAGCCTCGCGACCCTGCCATTGCTCCTCGGCAACAGGAAGCAGTGCATCTATCTCGTCGATGCGCCGCTTGATACGCTGGGCTTCCTCATAGTCCCCGCGCTGCGATGCCTCCAGGCCCTTTTGCATTAGTTCATCTTTCTCGCGTCGCAGAACCTCCGGCCGCGGTGGCAAATCGCAGGTCGCGATTCGCACCCGCGCCGCCGCCTCGTCTATTAGGTCGATGGCCTTATCAGGCAGGAATCGGTCCGCGATATACCGATTCGACAGCACAGCAGCTGCCTCTATTGCTTCATCCGTGATTCTCACGTTATGGTGTTCCTCGTACTTCGGCCGTAATCCTCGCAGAATCTCCACCGTCTCCTCAATGGTGGGTTCATCCACAAAGACCGGTTGGAACCGCCGCTCCAGGGCCGCGTCCTTTTCCACGTACTTGCGATACTCGTCCAGCGTCGTCGCACCCACGCACTGCATCTCGCCTCGCGCCAGCGCAGGCTTGAGGATGTTACTGGCATCGATGGCACCCTCGGCCGCCCCAGCCCCGATGACCGTGTGCAGCTCGTCAATGAAAACGATGATGTCACCCTTAGCGGCTCGAATCTCGTCCATGACGGCCTTGAGCCGCTCCTCGAACTCCCCCCGATACTTGGTACCCGCCACCAGTGCCGCCAGGTCGAGCTGGATCACACGCTTGCCCCGCAGTATGTCGGGTATATGGCCGTCCACGATGCGCTGCGCCAGTCCCTCTGCTATGGCGGTCTTGCCCACCCCTGGCTCGCCGATCAATACAGGGTTGTTCTTTGTACGGCGCGCCAAAATCTCGATGACCCGCCGAATCTCTCTCTCTCGACCGATCACTGGGTCGAGCTTGCCCTGCCGCGCTAGCTCGGTCAAATCGCGGCCGAACCGCTCCAGCGCGTCGTACTGCTCTTCAGCGTCCTCCGATGTCACCTTGTGGCTGCCACGTACCTGTTGTAGGCCCCCCAGTACGGCCTCTGTAGTCACACCCGCGGCTGTCAGCGCGCGGGCTGCTGCTGTCGCACCGTCCTCCAGGATCGCCAACAGCACGTGCTCCTGCGCCACATACTCGTCCGTCATGCGCGCGGCAACCTGCTCAGCCAGACGCATTACGCGGTCGAAAGCGGGCGTGATGTATATCTGCGCCGTGTCGCCGCCTTGGGATACGCCCACCTGGGGACGCGACGCCAGCTCGCGCTCCACGCGCTGAATGACTTGGCGCACGTCCACGCCCGTGGCCGTGAGCACCTTGTGCGTCACACCCTCAGTGTCCTCGAGCATCGCCAACAGTAGGTGCTCAACATCCAGTTGGTTGTGCTTGTAACGCTGCAAAATCTGCTGCGCGTCGCTCAGAGATTGCTTAACCTTATTGGTAAACTTGTCAATATTCATACTCTCACCGACCTGCTCTCCCGGATTCGAACCCTACCACAATGTCTAGAACCCTCAGGGCGCAACCCCATGAGTTTCATGCCGGGGTGGTGTCAAGGACCTTAAACCGCAACAGCTGCCTTCCAAACCACCTAACCACCTACCCAGGCATTCTCTCACGGCGGTTCTCAACGCGTCCCGACAGCGCTACCGGGCGTCTCTCGGGAGCAGGCTTGAGTTGCCGCGGCCCCCGCGCGAGGTCCTCCTCCAGCCGCTCGATGTGCGCCTGTAGGCGCTCGATGCGGTCCAGTAGGTTCAGCACCACCTCCACGCCCGCCAAGTTCATGCCTAGCTCTTCAGTAAAGCGGCGGATCTGGCGAACTCTTTCCAGATCGGCCTCGCAATACATGCGCTGGCCACACTTGGTTCGCGTGGGCCGCATGAGACCCTTGCGCTCGTAGGCCCGCAGCGTCTGCGGATGCACGCCCAGCAGACGCGCCGCAACGCTTATGGAGTAGACAGGATCTTGGGTGCTGCGATCTGCCATCTGCTATCACTCCACGGTCACCGGCCCTTGTATCGCTCACAGCTCTGCGGACAGGTCGGCTCGCGGATCCTCGTCGAGCTCCTCCTGGAGCTCTTCGAGAAGCCTTCTCGCCTTCCGGGTGAGACGCTTGGGAGGCACGATGGTCAGCTCGACGAACATGTCACCCCTTTGATCTCGTTGGCCGAGCTTTGGCGCCCCCTGGCCTCTCAGCCGCAGCACTTGACCGCTCTTCGATCCCGCCGGGACTTTCAGCTTCGCCTTGCCGTGCACGGTGGGCACGGTTATCTCGGCTCCCAGAGCCGCCTCGGTGAAGCTTATAGGCACAGTCACGTAGATGTCGTCACCCACGCGCTTGAAGAAGGGGTGTGGCTCGACGCGCACGGTGAACACCAGGTCGCCGTTCGGACCGCCGAAAAGCCCCCGTCCGCCTTGGCCCGACAGACGCAACTGCTGCCCATCACGAAGCCCGGCCGGTATCTTGAGCTTGACCCGAGAGCGCCTCAGGGTCTCTCCGGTGCCGCCGCACGACTTACACCGGGACGCCACCACTTCGCCTGTGCCCTCACAGCGTGGGCAGGACGTGACCATGCCCAGGAAGCCTGTGCCTTGGCCCCTGCCAGTGCCGCCACACTGGGGGCAAGTCTTTAGCTTGCCGCCCACGCCGTTGCATTCGGGGCAGGCATCGGCCATCTCAAGAGTAAAGGTACGCTCGCTGCCGCTCAGAGCCTCCTTGAGGCTTACAGTGAGCTCCTGATGTACATTCTGACCTCGCTGTGGCACGCGGCGAGTGGGACGTCCCCGTCCTCGCGCCTGTGCCGCTTCCCGGAAACCCTCGCGCCCGAAGCCCAGGTCCCCGAACAGGTCGCCAAACAAGTCGGCAAAGCTGTTCTCTCCGAAGTTCTGGTAGACAAAGGTCGCAAAGTCCTGCCCTTGCGCCTGCCCTGTTTGCTGCGCCTGCTGCCATGCGCTGCCGAACTGGTCATAGCGCTGGCGCTTCTCCGGGTCGCTGAGAACATTATAGGCCTGGCTGATCTGCTTGAATCGCTCCTCAGCCGCCTTGTCGCCAGGATTCACGTCCGGGTGGTACTTACGCGCCAGCTTGCGATACGCCTTCCGGATCTCCTCCTGGCTGGCGTCTCGTGGTACCCCCAGAACCTGATAGTAGTCCAGAGTGGTATCAGTGGTATTCATTGGTCTGTGCCTCTAACTACAAGGCTTTATCATGTCGCCTTGGCCCCCAGGAGCCCGTTGGGACCCTTAGGGCCACGCATGCCTGCCTCTAACCCGTTGTTACCGGCACCTCATACCGACTGCGCAAAGCCCTCCGGCTCAGACGGATCCGCAAAACACCGTCCTCTAAGTGAGCCGATGCTCCCGCTACATCTGCGTCGCTCGGGAGGGCGAACATCCGTAGGAAGTCGCCGTACTGCCGCTCGCGCCGCACTAGCCGACCGCCCTCCTCGCTGGGAGCTTTGGTGCCCCGGACAATCAGCATGCCGTTCTCCACCAACACCCGAACCGCATCCGCATCAATGCCCGGCAAGTCCAGCACTATCACGTAGGCGTCCTCGGCTTCAATCACATCCATTGGCGGAGTGAGACGCGATGGGCCCTGGAGCCTGCTGCGTTCCGCTCTCGCTTCCTCGAACAGACGGCTCACGCGGCGCTGCAGCTCGACCAGGTCGGCCAGAGGAGTGGCCTGGTACCTCATCCTACTCACTCTCCTCCTCAACCACGATCCGCTGGACCTCGGCTCGTGGCACGACGATCGTCAATACGCCCTTCTCAAGCTTGGCTTCAACTCTCTCAGCGTCTAGCGCCCAGGGCAAGGCGAAGGACCGGCGAAACTTACCTCTCGGGCGCTCGGACCGGACCTGGTGTCCCTCGGCCTCGCCGGAAACCTGGCGCTCGCCGGAGACCGTCAGGGTCTGCCCGTCCACAGTCGCAGCGAGCCGCTCACGGGTTAGGCCTGGGACCTCCATAGTCAGTACAACCTTATCGTCATCTACAAGAATGTCTGTGGGCGGACTCCAGGCCCCCTGCTGCCACGACTCCTCTTGTTCGCCGAATTCGTCTAGAAGTCGCTGTATTCGAGAACGCAACCTGGCCATTACGTCCAAGGATTCGTTTTGCCAGAGCATGTTTCTCACTTTCCCTGCCCAGCAACCAGCCGGTAATACCGGGCCCAAGATAACTGGGGAGGGCGACAGGCGATTCCGTCGCCTGTCGCCCCGCCTGAAACGCCTAGCTATCGCTTCTGCCGCTGTCGTCCTCGGCCTCGAACTCGGCATCTATCACGCCGTCGCTACCAGGCCCGGCGGACGGCTCGGGTCCCTCAGCACCCACGCTTTCTCCAGCAGCCTGCCCGGCCCCCGTGGCCGCAGCCTCGTACATCCTCTGCGAAGCCTGCGACAGGAACTTGTTGGCCTCGTCGATGGCGCTACGGATCGCGTCCTCATCATCACCCTGTGCGGCCTTGCGCAGGGCCTCGGCCTTTGCCCGCAACTGCTCGCGGTCGCCTTCGGCCAACCTGTCGCCCAGGTCGTTGATCGTCTTGTCCAGTTGATATGCCAGCGCGTCGGCCTGGTTGCGAACCTCAGCCAACCGGCGGAACTTCTCGTCTTCCGCGCGGTGCTTCTCGGCATCCTCCACCATCCGCTGTACCTCTTCAGACGATAGCGTCGAGCTGCCAGTGATTGTGATGTCCTGGCTCTTGCCCGTGGCCTTATCTGAAGCCGTCACGTGAATGATGCCGTTGGCGTCAACGTCGAAGGTCACGTCGATCTGAGGAACGTTGCGCGGCGCTGGCGGAATCCCCGTCAGGTGAAAACGTCCCAGCGACTTGTTCTGACTAGCCCTCGGGCGCTCGCCCTGCAGCACGTGTACCTCGACAGTCGTCTGGTAGTCCGAGGCCGTTGTGTAGGTGCGGGTTACCCGCGTCGGTATCGTCGTGTTGCGCTCAATCAGAGTATCCATCACGTCGCCCAGGGTCTCGACCCCAAGACTCAACGGCGTGACGTCCAGCAGCACCATGTCCTTCATCTCTTGCGTCAACACCGCGGCTTGGATGGCGGCTCCCACAGCCACGACCTCGTCCGGGTTGATATCTTTACGGGGCTCCTTGCCCGCCAGCTCCCTGACCAACTGCTGAATCAGCGGCATGCGCGTCTGGCCGCCGACAAGGATCACCTCGTTAATCTCGCCCGGCTTGACGCCCGCGTCCTCCATGGCCCTTAGCACGATGGGCCGAGTACGTTCCACAATCGGGCGCGCCAGGTCCTCAAGCTTGGCTCGTGTCAGCGTCGTGTTTAGGTGCAGCGGTTGCTTGTCCTGGTCCACAGCTATGAAGGCCAGGTTGATTTCTGTCTGCAGGGCCGAGGACAGCTCCATCTTGGCCTTCTCGGCGGCCTCCCTCAGCCGCTGCTGAGCCTGGCGATCCTCGCGCAGGTCTACCCCGTGTTCGGCCTTGAAGGTGTCGGCCAGGAAGTCGAACAGGGCCTGGTCGATGTCATCACCGCCCAGGTGGGTGTCGCCTGCAGTGGACCTCACCTCGTAGTAGTCGCGTTCTTCAGCAGAGGCCTTGTTGATTTCGACGTCCATGATGGTGACGTCGAAGGTGCCGCCGCCAAAGTCGTAGACCAGAATCGTACCCTCCATCTTTTCCTGCTTGTGGCCATAAGCCAGTGCCGCGGCCGTCGGCTCGTTGATGATCCGCAGCACCTCCAGTCCCGCGATCTCACCTGCGTGCTTTGTTGCGTTGCGCTGCGCGTCGTCGAAGTACGCAGGTACCGTGACGACCGCCTGTTTGACCGGTTCGCCCAGATACGATGAGGCATCCCGAGCGAGCTTCTCCAGAATCAGCGCCGAAATCTGCTCAGGCGTATAGTCGCGCCCGTCTACTGTAATGGCAACGGTGCGCTGTCCCATCAGACGCTTGACGGACCGCACCGTCCGCTCTGGATTC
>JAKORR010000510.1 GCA_029777735.1 Armatimonadota bacterium
AAACTACGTAGATCTTCGCGGCAAGGAAGACCACGGCACAGGTCGCGAGGAACCCTTCGCCACTGTCGAACCGCTGGCCGAGCACGTGTCTGTCCTGCCCTTCGTACTCGCAAACACTGGCGTCCAACGATCTTCCGGAGTCTTCCACGCGGAGCCGCGGAGGCGCTGGGAGAACGGCGATCCGAAGCGTCGTGAGGGTTTTGAGCGCCTGGGAGAACTGGGCCGGCTAGGCAAGAAGGCGCTTCTGCTGGGCGACTGGGAGTGGCTGGGCGAGTTGATGAATCAGAACTGTGAGCTTGTCGAAGATCTGATAGGCTGCGGTGAATGTAACTTGCGGCTGATCGCGGCCGCACGGCGGCATGGTGCCAAGGGTGCTAAGCTCTCCGGCGCCGGGCGCGGAGGCACCATTATAGCACTCCACGAGGACCCAGAATGGCTTGGGCAGCAGCTTCTCGCCGAGGGCGCCGAGCGTCTCATACGCTTACAGCCGTCCAAAGGCCTCGTCGTTACCCATCTGGGTACGTGAAGCAACTGCTAAGTCCAGCCCACGGACTCTTGCTAAGCTCGGGCCTCTGTTCGCCGGATGGAGCCCGTGGCTTCAGTCTATGTGTCTATCTGTGCTCATCACGTTCCTTCTCTTGGCGTAGGTTGCGCGCCCGCCTCTGCAGATCCTCCCACCAACCGCCGCGTTCGGACCATCTCTTCTGCGGTCCCGTGGGCGCCGGCGGTTTGCGCCGTTCGATGGCGCGCAGCCATCGCGGGTGGGCATCCACTAGTCGGATGTTCAGCAGCGTGGTCTCTGCGGGCGCCAGATTCAGAAAGACCAGAGGACGTCCTTGTTCGAAGGCGGCTTGGGAGAAGCGGAAGGGCATCACGTATTCCCTCACAGGCTGTGAGCCAGGCGCGAACCGCACGATGCTCGCCGCCAGCGGCTCCGCTGCTAGCTCTATGGCGATGTTCACCTTGGTGGCAGTCGTGTTGCTGAGGGTCAGCGTGCCCTCGCGCCCGCGCAGAAACACCCTGTAGATAACTGGCGCATCCGTGGATGTCGACCCGATGTCCGACTCAGGCACGCCCATCAGCGGGACGGCCGCTGTCAGCTCGCGCACCATCTCAGTCCAGGCCCAGTTGTCCTGGGGCACGGGCCAGCGACCGCACATCGCTGTTGCCCCTTGGTAGAGCAGCGCGGCGCTCGCCGCGGCCCAAGCGGTAGACTGGTCGGCAGGTGCCATATTCCCGGCTGTCTGGGCGTCAACCCACGCCACCGGGACGGTCAGGCCTCGGGCAGCGAGTTGGGCCCGCAGGGGCGCGGGATCGAAACGACGGTGGAAGTCGGTCCAGAAGGGGAGGCGGTCCGTGCCAAGCCCTGCCACCGAGGACCTGACTACTTCCACGACGGGCAGGGTGGGTGGTCTAGCCACGAGACAGCTTAGGCCCTTGCCACAGGCGGCAGCCGAAGCCAGTTGCGCCTCGCTGGCCCCTTGTAGGCCCTCTGGCCCGGGCTGTACATCCATTGGCCCGGCGGAGAGCATCCAGCCGGCCTTCGACACGGTGGCGCTGGCCGCGAGAGCTTGAACCTGCCGGGCCCACTCGGGCGCCTCGTCCCACACGCAGGCTAGGCGTACCCACCCAGCAGCATCACAAGCGGCCAGACGCTCAAGCTCCGCAGCGTTGCCGTAGGCTATCACCTCGGGGCCGAGACGCTTGGGTCCAAGCCCTGCCACCAGCTTAGCGGGAGCCATGAATAGGCTTACAGGGGCCGCCAAGACCGCCTGAAGGTCGGCTTCGCTTGCCTGTTCGGTCAGGAAGGCTCCGAAGGCCGGGTAAGCGGGTGAGCAGTTCACGCATAGCGGCGCCACTCGCTGCTGCCCCCCGCTCTCAAAGACGAGTTTGCACCAGCTCTCACCTGACCACAGGCTCACGGCCTGAGGACGCAACACGATGTTGCGCCCGGCGGCAATAGGCACAGTGGTCGCGGGCAGCCAGATCCACGGCGGGCCCTGCAGTCCGATGGTCAATTGGATTTCCCCGGTGGCGGTGTTGACAGCCTCGGCCTTGAACTCGTCGCGCTGCCCCCGCACGCACTCGACGCTGGCGGGCAGAATCATCCGCAAGCTCCCCACATCGACGGCCAGCCGCTGCTCACGTCCCACAGTGACTACGCGGGCGTCCAGCAGGCCCTTGGGCTTCCACTCGCCGGGTAGCGGGGCAAAGGTTTGGGGAGCGGGCCACAGGTGCTCAAGCTTTGGCCCGGACCACTGGCCGAGGCGCAAATCGCTGAGACTCCATCGGTCGCCCTTGGCGCAGCCCAGGTACAGAGGTGCTTCGAGGGGCCTAAGAGCCCACAACTCGACAGCCCGCGCTTTGCCGTCCGCGGGCATCTCAACGGCCCTCCAGGCGTCCTCGGGCCCGGAGCCTAAGAACAGCGGTCCCTCACCGCTCTGATGGGTGGCGGTGAAAGTAACCTGCACCCGGGCGCGGTCGCCGAGCTCGTCGGCTGACCACCGGATCCCAGCGGGGCCCTCCAGTGTCGCCGTGCCCGCCGAGGCGTCGCCCCTGGCCGATCCGGTGGGCTGCCAAGCCAGCGCAGGTACCCCGAGAGTTAGAATCGTGATAACGGCAGTAACAGCAAGGCTGCATCTTGGTTTGCTCATTTGCTCCACAGCTCCCGCCACAAATCGCCCACACCAGCCTTCTCGGCCATCGCTGCGTAGAGGTTCAGCCAGCCGATCAGGAAGGCAATTGTGGCGATGATGGTCATGATGGTGGCTGTCAGTCCTATTGACGCGATTCGCACGGCCCACAATCGCTGGCCCGCCGATACCCGCGCATCCTCGGTGAGTCTGTGCAGGCCTTCCGTCAGGCGTCCGGCCTGGAAGGCGGTGGCCAGGGCGCTCCGCTGTTCGCGCGTCAGGAAGGGCAGACGCGCCACTGTTTGTTCGACGTTGGCGCCTCGCCTTAGTTCCTCGGCGACCCGGCGGATCCGCACCGTAACTTGAGTATTACCGGCTGCGTCCGCCGCTACATCCATGGCTTCGCCCACCTCAAGCCCGGCCTTGAGCAACGCCTCGAGTGCCGTAAAGAACCTCAGCCCTGCCGACCGCATTTCATAGCCGCCCAGCACAGGTATCAGCAGAACCAATCGATCCCTCAGAGGCCGCGCTATCTGCAGGCCCGATACCACCCGGAAGGCTACCCACAGGCCAGCGATTCCCAAGAGTGTGGGAAGCAGGCGTGTCAACAGCAAGTTCAGGTACCAGTCCCAGCCGCGAACGATGGCCCAGGGGAAGAAGGGCACGAGAACCACGGCGATGAGTAGACAGGCACAGTACACGCGAGAGACTAGGATCCAGGCCATGCCTCTATGGATGCGGGTGTAAAAGTCTTCCAGCTCTCGGCAGATGCTCTCCCAGTCACCGCTGCGTTCGGCGGCGCGAAGCAGACCCACGTCCTGCGGCGGGAAAAGCTGTGGGTAACGTGCTAGTTCCTCGCTGAGTGACGCACCCGCCGCCAGCTTCGGTGCTATCTCCCTCATAGCTATGCGCAAGGGGCCACTCGGGGCACGGTCGGCCAGCACGGCCGCGGCCTCATGAGGGGTCACACCAGCCCCCAGCAGGCTTGCGAGCTGGCTGTGAAAATTCGCCATGCGCCCGGGCGGCGTCCGCAGCAGGTACATTTGTAGGAACATACGCCTGGGCCGCTCCGTCTGGACGTTGGTTTGGGTTTGGGGTTCGGGCCGGGTGGCGCAGTAGTCCACGCGCCAGCCTTGCTCGACCAGCGCTTTTAGGGCAGCCAGGCGGGTGGGGGCCTCGAGGGCCCCAGATTTGGCCTCTCCGTCGTCTGTGTGAACTCGGTAGTAGAAGAGCATTGCCAGGTAGTGAGACCTTACTGCAGACCTTCCTCATCTTAATCTGCCCCAGGCGCCCGCACCCGTCAAGGGGCACCTCGCGTTCACCGGGGGAAAGAGGGTCCGAGGACTATGTTTGCTGCTGTGGATGATGACGACAGCCACCCCAAGGCGCGTCAGAAGGTAAAACTCCAGCAACGCGGAAGCACTTGTCGGCGTCTAGATGACACGGGCGTGTCTAGCGCCTATCGACACATGCTTGGGTAGGTGGGCCGGCTTGGGCGCATCCGACTCCGGTCAGCACACGAGCAGTCAGGAATCGACGGACGAGGGCATCGCGACTCGCAGCTCCATCGCCCTGATTCTTGCCGCAGCGGTGACCATCAGCCTTGCGACGACGGCTTTTCCGGTGTTCGACCAAGCCACGCAGGACTTCTATGCCGACAGTCCCGACAGCGTGGGCATCATAGTGCGCGCTGAGGAGGCTACAGTAGGCGAGGCCCTGCGCTGGTGGTACGGGCCTTGGATCCAGGGTACCCCCTACTACCGTCCGCTGTCGTCGTGGGTGATGTGGCTGGAATATCTAGTAGCAGGGCGCAACTTTCAGGCCTTCTGTGTTTTCTCGTGGCTCCTGCACGCTCTGAACGGCGCACTGCTGGCTTTGTTGGCGCTGCGGCTCTTCAAGGAACGCCCTTTGGCGTGGCTCTGGGCGCTGTTGGCCGTGGTACTCTTCAACTACCGTCTGGGGCCCACCGGGCCGAGCTGGCAGCCTGTGCCCGTGGCGATCGGCGTAGTCGTTTGGTGGCCGGCCCAGACGGATCAGTTGTCTCTGGCGTTCTCGCTGGGCTCTCTACTCCTGCTAGACCGCTACCTGTCGAAGGGGCGTCGCCGAGATCTGGCTCTATGCTTTGTGTTCTACGCGGCGGCGCTGTTGTCCAAGGAGATGGCCGTCTGCTTGCCCTTGGTGGTTGGGCTGTGGGTCCTCTACCGCCGCGCCCGGGAGCAATGGCTGATCCCGGTAGCCCAAGCGGTGATGGCGGTGGCGCTGCTGGTGCTGCGTCTGTTCGTCGTGCCCGGCGCCCAGGGACCGACGATGGCGGACCTGATGCCCCTCCAGGTCGTCCGCAAGCTGCTGTGGTACACGGGTGAGAGACTCTGGAGCTACGTGACGCCCGCCGGGGCGGGTGAGTACTGGCTTGTGGTAGCTTCGCTCGTGGTGATCGCCCTTTTCTACCTCCTCTGGCGGCTAAAGGTTAGTGTGGTGTGGATGATACTGACGGCCCTGCTCGTGCCCAGCCTAGTCGCACAGATTCTTGGCGGCAACTTCGCTCTTGTGACTATTCCACGGGAAATATATGGTTTACTCGTAGCTCTATTGATGCCTTTAGGGATTATTGTGCTCCTCCGTCTGGGCACTCGACTGTCGTGGTACCTGCTGGGCATGGTGCTGGCTGTGCATTTGCCGATCCTGCACGTTCTTGGCCCGCATTACTGGTACTGGCCAGCGGCCTTTTGGGGCCTATTTGGCGCGTGCTTGGCCAGCCTTGCGGGCGAGCGACTGGCCTGGGTGATACGTCGTCCACCCTTCGCGGCATCGGCTTCCTGTGAGGGCGGCGGCTCGCAAGCCGGCTAACGGATAGAGGCTCTGGGGTTCGTGGGGACTGGGCAGCGGCGCACGAGGTGTTCTCATAAGGCTCGGGGGCGAGATGAAGCCCGGTGGCCTTCGCGACTTGAAAACTCCGCCCAAGCGTTGTACAAACAGGGACCTGTGTTTCGCAGCACGTAGCAGAACGCAATCTGGGACTTGCCTCAGCGATTGGCCCTGCGCTGTTGACGAGGCAGCGCTGACCACCGTCTGGCCAGGTCCGTGCATTTTGGTAGGGAAGTCTTGTGTCTGATACAGATCGTCTCCTGCTTTCGGGCAATGAAGCCGTGGCGCTGGGCGCCTGGCAGGCAGGCTGCCGCCTAGCTTCTGCTTACCCCGGCACGCCGTCCTCCGAGATCGTCCCGGCGTTGCTCCGCTGGGCTGATAAGTTGGGTGGCCATGTCTACGCCGAGTGGTCGGTGAACGAGAAGATAGCCCTGGAGGTAGCCTCCGGCGCCTCCATGGCTGGGGCGCGTGCCATGGTCACCATGAAGCATGTTGGACTGAACGTGGCGGCGGATCCTTTCTTTACACTGGCCTACACGGGTGTGGAGGCGGGCTTAGTGGTTCTTGTCGCCGACGACCCGCATATGCATTCGTCCCAGAACGAGCAAGATACGCGCATCTACGCGCGCCACGCAGGTGTGCCCATGCTCGAACCAGCCGACAGCCAGGAGGCTTGTGACTTCGGCCGTCTGGCCTTCGAGCTGAGCGAGCGCTTCGACACACCAGTCCTGATACGCATGACCACACGAGTGTCGCACTCCCAGTCCACAGTCCGCGCTATGGTGGGCCGCCAGGAGCGCGAGCCGGGTGGTGCTCCCCTCAACCCGCAGAAGTACACTATGATCCCTGCCTACGCGCGGGCGCGCCATCGCTTGCAGCTGGACCGGCTGGCAGAGGTTACTGCCTGGGCCGAGGAGACCACCATCAACCGTATCGAAACGGGGGAGGGGAAGGTCGGGTTCCTCACTGCAGGCATCGCCTACGAGTACCTCCGTGAGATCCTACCTCAGGCTCCGGTACTCAAGCTAGGCCTGAGCTATCCCTTACCGGTGGAGAAACTCCGGCGCTTCCGCGAGGGTCTGGATCGTCTCATCGTCATCGAGGAGCTAGAACCCTTCCTGTATGAGCAGGTCAGGGCGCTGGGTGTAGAGGCCGAGCGCCTGCCGGATGCCTACCGGCTGGGTGAGCTGACCCCAGCACGTTTGGCTGTGGGCCTACGAGAGATCGGCGTGGAGAGCGAGACGGCGGAGGAAGCCACGTGTACCGAAGAGCCCACCGAGGACTTGCCACCGCGTCCACCGGTCCTGTGCCCGGGCTGCCCGCACCGCGGCGTGTTCTACACACTGAGCAAGCTCAAAACGCTGGTGACGGGAGACATAGGCTGTTACACATTGGGCACACTGGAGCCGCTACGAGCGCTGCACACCTGTCTGTGCATGGGCGCGGGCCTGAGCCAAGCCCACGGTGTGTCTAAGGCCACCGAAGGCGGACAGAAGGTTGTAGCGGTGATAGGGGATTCCACCTTTACGCACACGGGCATACCGGCGCTGCTCAACGCGGTCTACAACCGTGGTAGCTTTGTGGCCGTGATTCTCAACAATCGCACGACCGCCATGACTGGGGGGCAGGAGCACCCGGGCACAGGTCGAAATCTTATGGGCCAGGAAGCGCCGAGCCTAGACTTTGCCCGTCTGGCCGAGGCCCTAGGCGTGGAGCTGGTGCTGAAGCTTCCAGCGGAAGACCTGAGTTCTCTGGAGGCCGGTCTGAAACAGGCGCTAGCGCAGGAGGGCCTCTCCGTGGTGATCGTGGAGGGACCATGCGTGCTTCAGTACCGAGTGCGGGGCGATGTCTTTGGGGTGGACGGGGAGATCTGCGCGGGTTGTGGAATGTGCCTGCGGCTAGGGTGCCCAGCACTGGTGGCCGAGGAGCACGACGACAGGCAGTGGCCCCGCGTCGACGAGACCCTGTGCACCGGCTGTGGCCTGTGCGCGCAGGTCTGCCCAAAGAAGGCACTGGCGCCGGTCTCGTCGCGGCGGTAGGTCACGGTCGGGGGCTTAAGGGAGTACCACCCCACCGCGGCTCGGCGCTATCGATGTACCTCAAGAGAAGGCCATCAACATGCTTGTCAGTGTCCTTTTTGCTGGAGTCGGCGGTCAGGGCGTAGTGACTGCCAGCGATCTTCTTGCACACTGCGCGCTGGGAGCAGGTTGGGACGTCAAGAAGGCCGAGACCCATGGCATGGCCCAGCGAGGCGGAAGCGTGGTGAGCCATGTGCGCCTCGCGGACCGTGGCTCGGTGCGCTCGCCCTTGATTCCCGAGGGCCAGGCTGACTACTTGGTGGCCATGGAGTTGCTTGAAGGATTGCGAGCGCTGAGCATGCTCAAGCCGGATGGCAAGGCCATAGTGGACGTCCGCACCATTATGCCGATTACAGTGGCCTCTGGGCAGAGGCAGTACCCTGAGGGCTTGGAGGAACGGTTGCGCGAGCGAGGGCTGGTGATCGAGGCTACGGCGGAGGCGACACGTCTGGGCGAGCCTCGCGCAGCGAACTCCGTGCTGCTGGGCGTGCTGAGCTGCTTCCTACCGCTGGCTGAGGAGGCCTGGCGCCAGGCCTTCGAGGGCGGATTCAAGCCCAAGGCCCTGGAAGTGAACTGGCAGGCCTTTCTGTTGGGGCGAACACTGGCTGTCGCGAGAGGGAAGTAGAATGATTTGGAACCCCTATTACGAGTGCATGGATATCGAGGAACGGCGAGAGCTGCAGGCGAGGCGTCTGCGCGAGACCGTGGCTCGGCTGATGGTCTCGGTGCCTTACTACCGGGAAAAGTTCAAGGCCTGTGGTATCGCCCCCGAGGGTATCAAGTCTGTGGACGACCTGCGCTATCTGCCCTTCACCACCAAGGACGACCTGCGCGCTACCTATCCCTTCGGCCTCTTTGCTGTCCCTCTGGCGGAGGTCGTGCGAACTCACGCCTCATCGGGCACCACGGGCAACCCGACCGTCGTGGGTTACACGCGCGAAGACATTGGGATCTGGGCCGAAACGGTGGCGCGATCCATCTGTTGCTCAGGCGGTACTAGCCATGACGTGCTCCACATCGCCTACGGCTATGGTCTGTTCACGGGTGGCCTGGGCCTGCACTACGGCGGGGAACTGGTAGGCTGCACCGTCATCCCCATGTCCGCAGGCAACACCAAGCGGCAGTTGAAGATGATGGCGGATTTGGGCAGCACGATTCTGGCCTGCACTCCATCCTATGCGCTCACACTGGCGGACGCGGCGGAGGAAGAGGGGATTGACGTTGGCCAGCTCAAGCTCAAGAGCGGGATCTTCGGGGCCGAACCCTGG
>JAKORR010000511.1 GCA_029777735.1 Armatimonadota bacterium
GGAACCGGACCAAGATTCTCCCTCGGAGCCTATCGGGGCGTCGGCTGCTCTATGATTATTCCTGCCCTGGGCCCTCACCACTGCCTCCTGGCGGCCAAAGATTCATCCTGCGGGAATCGAACATTCCCATCCAAGGCTCTCACGTTGACAGTGGTGAATCGCCGCCCATATAATCGGGGACCAGCACATGAACGGAGGTGGGAGTGTGTGGTTGACGATTTCGACGCGGAACTAGAAGAAGCAGAGAAGCAAGCAAGAGGCGCGCCTGAGAGCGCGAAGCCTTCTCCCACAGCACCATCCCCTGCGGCACCGGAACCGGCAGCCCAGAGGCCTCGACCGCAGACACCAGCAGTCCCGGAGCCTAGGGCCCAGAGCTCGGCGGCCGCTGTGCAACCACAAACGCCCGCCAAGCCCGAGGCGGAGAAGCGTCAGCCAGCTCGGGCCATGTCCGCTCGGCGACCGGGACCAGTGGCAAAGGTCCGCGAAACGCTGGCCGGTTCACTCGGGGGCGTGAAGAGCCTTCGCTTCAGTCTCAACACCCTCGCTTGGATACTGCTCGGGTTGATTGTCTTCGCACTCTTGGCTGAAAACTGGTCGCCGGTGCGAGTAAACCTTTTTGGTATTTATGTGGATATTCCAAAGTCCATGGCCTTCCTCGTGAACCTCGGACTCGGCGCGTTAGCCCTGTGGTTGGTCCAGCGGTCAATCAGTGGGAGACTTGCCAGGCAGAAGGGTGACGAGGACCAATGACCCGCGGCGGCCTGATGGCACTGGCGGCCGCAGTTCCACTGTTGTTGCTCTGCCAAAGCCAGGATATACGCATACTGACCCGAGTGGAGAGAGACGGCTCAGGTTTGAGGCTGGTGTGGGCTCAATCCGATGCCTCTCGGGCCCGCGAGATCTGCACGTGGCTGCGGGAGGCCACCCAGTTCTACGAGGACGAGCGCCAGAACGTTCAAGGTAGCCAATACGTTATCTCCAGGTCCTGGCGGCCGCATACTCTCGGTCTTGTGCCCGAGAGCAAGCTGGACATCACCGACGTCCCTCAACGGCCCTTTTCGCTCTTCAACGAGTACTATTGGGAGGAGAAACTGAAGATTTACGCTGGTCCGGCGACGATGAGCGAGAAGGCCGGAGCCGCCGAAGCCAGGCTGTTGTACATACTTGAAATGCCCGGCAGAATTGACCCTGCCTCTGTGTCGCCCGCGGGTCAGATAAGCGGCGGTAAGGTGGCCTGGGTCCTCACCGGCGATAAGGAGGAATATGTGCTTCGCGCCGGGTCGAAGATGCTCCGGTGGGACTTGTTGCTGGTAGTGCTGTTCGTACTTGTGGCCGCGACGGGCAAGACCGTCGAGTGGCTTCTGAGGAAGGCAAGACAAAGGCCTCGACTCATCTAACCAAGCGCGAACGGACAGCGCAGGTTGGCCTCGGGGGCTGGTGCGGCAGCGAGGCTGCCTTCAGGTTGTGCTTGCCGGAGTAGGAATGTTGGGCAACTCAGCCGGAAGCTCAACAGGCTTTCCTCTCGTGCAGGTGCGCTTCGTTCGGTGCCAGGCACAGGACGTTGCTTGAAAGGCGCTTCCTGCCAGACTCCCTTGGGGGTGTTTACAGATGATTGACTTACGCAGTGACGTCAAGAGCCTAGCCACGCCGGCCATGCTGAGGGCCATGGTGGAGGCCGAGGTCGGCGACGATGCCGGCGGCGAGGATCCCACCGTCCGCTGCCTCGAGGAGCGATCGGCCAAGATCATGGGCAAGGAGGCCGCAGTATTCGTAACGTCTGGCACCCAAGGCAACCTGACCGCCCTTCTGGCCCTGACCGAACCCGGCCAAGAGCTGGTGACAGATGAGCTGGCCCATCTGCTCCACTACGAGTCGGGCGGATGCGTGCGAGTCGCAGGGTTGTTCCCACGGCTTGTGCCGAACGTGGACGGATGCACGACGCCCGAGGACGTGGCAAAGGCGATCACTCCCGGTAGCGTGACGCAAGGCGCGACCGGTCTAGTAGTGATGGAAAACACCCACAACCTCGCCGGTGGTATGGCCGTGCCGCCGCAGCGCATGCAGGCGGTGGCGGAGGTAGCTTGGGACCGAGGCGTCAAGGTACATGTGGACGGTGCGCGAATCTTCAACGCGTCAGTCGCTCTTGGGCTCCCTGCCAGCGACTTTGCACGCTGGTGTGATACCATCACCTTCTGCTTCTCCAAGGGCCTTGGTGCCCCGGCAGGGTCTGTAGTCTGTGGCTCCGCCGAGGTGATCGAGCGGGTGCGGTTCTTCAGGCGCCTTCTCGGTGGGGCCATGAGGCAGTCGGGACACCTCGCTGCCACAGCTCTTGTTGCCCTGGATACCATGGTAGATCGCCTCGCCGAGGACCACAGACGGGCGCA
>JAKORR010000512.1 GCA_029777735.1 Armatimonadota bacterium
AGAGCGCAAGCAAGTGCGCTTGAAGGATCCTGCGGGCGCCTTACAGGCTTTGGACGAACTGCGGACTCGTGCGCCACGGCAGGCCCTAGTCCTGCAGACGCTGCTGGCGGCGCATCCGAAACCCTTGCCAGCCGCGGAGTTGGCTGCCTCAGCCGTCAACGCGCTGCAGCGTCGCCATCTGGTGCAATTCGAGGACGCGGTTCAGGAGCGACGCCCTGATACGGTCTTCGAGGACGAGTGCGACTTCCTAAGGCCGCTCGGGCCGCAGCAGACAGCCATCGACCGCGTAACGCGGGCCTTAAGCGAGCGCGCTTTTACACCCATCCTCCTGCACGGCATCACTGGCAGTGGCAAGACAGAGGTTTACCTGCACTGCCTGCGCGAAACCCTGCGGGCAGGACGTACCGGCATTGTCCTGGTGCCAGAGATATCCCTGACACCCCAGATCGTCGGCCGCATCGCGGCCCGCTTCGGCAGCCGCGTGGCGGTGCTTCACAGTGCACTCTCGGCGGGCGAGCGGCACGACGAGTGGCAACGGCTGCGACGTGGAGAAGCCACGATCGCTGTGGGGCCCAGGTCTGCCCTCTTCGCGCCGCTGGAGAACTTGGGCCTTCTGGTAATAGACGAAGAGCACGAACCCGCCTACAAACAAGACACTGTGCCCCGGTATCACGCCCGGACAGTGGCCTGGGAATTGGCGCGACGGCACGGAGCCGTCCTGCTGCTGGGCAGCGCGACGCCCGATGTCGAGACCTACTACCGCGCTACCCAGGGCGAGATGGAACTGTTCGAGCTGCCCGAACGTGTGGATTCTCGTCCATTGCCTGAAGTTCGCATCGTGGACCTGAGCAAGGACGTGTTCATCGGCGAGGGGCGGACCTTCAGCGAACCGCTGAGAGCGGCAATGGAAGACGCGATAGGCCGAGGCGAACAAGTGATTCTGTTCCTCAACCGCCGCGGCTTCTCCACCTTTATCACCTGCCGCGGGTGCGGCTGGCACCCGCAGTGTCCCCATTGCGGCGTGTCCTTGATCTATCACCATCGCATGCGGCAGGTCCAGTGTCACTACTGCGGGTACATGCGCCGGATGCCCCAGCGCTGTGAGAGCTGCGGCTGCGAGGACGTAAGCTTTTTGGGGCTGGGTACAGAGCGTGTGGCCGAACAGCTTTCGCGCCGGTTCCCAGGCGTGTCCGTGGCACGCATGGACCGCGACTCGGTCAGACGCAAGGGCTCGCACAGGGAGATATTGGCGGCCTTCGCTCGCGGAGAGGTGCAGGTCCTGGTCGGGACGCAGCTTGTAGCCAAAGGTCTAGACTTTCCGGCCGTGACACTCGTGGGGGTCTTGAACGCCGACGTGGGGCTGCGGTGGCCCGATTTTCGTGCGATTGAGCGCACCTTCCAGTTGCTCACCCAAGTGGCGGGGCGAGCTGGGCGAGGAGACAAGCCCGGCCTAGTCCTAATCCAAACCTATAATCCCGACAATCCTGCGCTTCAGGCAGCGCGAGACCACGACTTTTGCGCCTTCTACAGATATGAGATCGCTAAGCGCCAGAAGCCTCCTTGGCCGCCCTTCGTGCAGCTTGCGAGGCTGCTCTTCACCGACGAGGATCAAGCCCGGGCGCACGCTGCGGCACAGACAGCCGTGCTGGCATTGCGTAATATGGGAATACTCGAGCACGAGGGGCCCGTGCACTACGTTGGGCCAGCGCCAGCGCCTCTGGAACGTCTGCGAGGACGATGGAGGTTTCACGTAGTGCTGAAGGCGACAGAGCGAGACGCTCTGTTGGGCACGATAGACGACCTGCTGGCCCAGCCCGAGATACGGCAGGCTTCTGTAACCGTCGACATTGATCCGATGGATATGCTTTGAAGTAGCAACCGAAGGCTGAGCTTCCAGGGAGCGATTCTGTGACATGTGGGAAGGAGGCAAGAGACCAACCTACACCGCCCTGGTGGCAGCGGCCGTTCGAAGGCTTGCTAAGGAGGAACCCGTACAGGTATGAGTGTGCTGCGCATCAGATACCTCGGCGAACCAGTGCTCAGAGCCAGAGCGGAGCCGGTTGCCGAGATTACCGACGAAATCCGGCGGCTGGCGCAAGATATGGTCGACACAATGCTGGACGAGCCGGGCCTTGGTCTGGCCGCGCCGCAAGTTGGCGAGAGTCTGCGCATGGTCGTAGTGCGTATCGTCTCCGAAAATCAAGACGAGGAGGACACGGAGGAAGAGAAGCCAACCGTCGCGGTGCTGGTCAATCCCGAGGTCATCGAGTCCAGCGAGGAGACAATAACGAGGCGCGAGGGCTGCCTCAGTCTGCCAACCTTGTGGGGAGAGGTGACGCGGCCCAAGAGCGTCGCGGTGCGGGCGGTGGACCTGATGGGCCGTCCCATGGAGATGCATGGCGAGGGTCTGATGGCCCGGGTGCTGCTGCATGAGATCGACCACCTCGACGGGACCGTATTCTTGGATAAGGCGAACCCGGACACGCTGGTGTGGCTGGTGCCCGATGAGGACCAAGAAGAAGGCTACAGGGAGGATCCCACCACCGTCGAGGAGGTCACGGCCCGGTTCGAGCATATCGCGCGAAGGCGTAGGGCCAAGGAGGCAGAATTGTGAGCCACGGCGAGGCGGAACGCGGGCGCCACAGGGCGCCCTGTAAGGTGCCCAAGGGCAGAGAGAAGCCGTGCGCATAGTCTTCTGCGGGACGCCTGAGAACGCGGTGCCCTTTCTGGGTGTCTGCGCCCAGGCGGGGGAACTGATAGCGGTAGTATCTACACCAGATCGTCCCCGGGGCCGCGGGCGCAAGGTATGCCCTACACCCGTCAAGGAGTGGGCCGAAGCGACCGGTGTGCCCTGCCTGCAACCTGCCACATGCCGGTGCCCTGAGTTCCTGGCCAGTCTGAGGGAACTGCGGCCCGATGTGCTGGTGGTGGTGGCCTTCGGGCGGGTGCTGCCTCCCGAGATGCTTGCGATCCCACGGTTGGCCGTGAATGTCCATTTCAGTGCCCTTCCGCAGTTGCGGGGAGCTGCGCCTGTGGCCCGTGCACTGCAGTGGGGGTTCAGAACGACGGGCGTAGCGGTGCAACTGCTGGCCACAGAACTGGACGCCGGAGAGATCCTGGCCGAACAGACCGTGCCCGTAAGGGCGACTGACGATGCCAGCAGTCTGTCGCGGCGGCTGGCGGAGATAGGCGCTGGGCTCCTGACCCAGGTGCTAGAGGACTTCGATAGGGGCCGATTAACACAGGCCCGTGTGCAAGCACCAGTGGGGATCACAAGGGCTCCGAAGATCGGCCGGTGCGATGCAAGACTGCTGCCCAGCAAGCCAGCCACCTTGACAGCATGGCAAATCCGTGCCATGAGTCCCAGTCCGAGCGGCTATTGCGGATTAGACGACCGGCGCCTTAAAATATTTAGAGCGCTCGGTGTGGTTCGGGAGGAACAGACTAAGCCTGACGGCGAAGTGGTCGGCGGCACCAGCGCAGGGGTTATAGTTGCCTGGGGGCGGCAGGATTTGCTGGTGCTTCGCGCTCAGCAGGAAGGTGGGCGTATCCTCGAGGGCACAAACTTGATAGGTAGCCATATGCTTTTACCAGGCCAGCGGGTCAGCGAGGAACCGGCATAGCGCAAACCGGTAGAAGGCTAAGGCTATGGACGCGCAGACCACGCAACTTATTGAGCAGGCTGAGAAGCACCGGATTAACGGTGAGTACGATCAAGCTCAACCCTTGTACGAGCAGGTTGTGCAAGCATACCCGGACTGTGCGCAGGGGTGGTGGGGCCTGGCCCACGTCCTCATGAACATTGGAGAATTCGAAGAGAGCGTGCGGTGTTTCCGGAAGGCCTGCGACTTGGAGCCCGACAATCAGCGTTTCATCTACGATTACGCTATGATGCTTACGATGCTGTCGATGTTCGATGAGGCCAAAGAGTGCTTTACTCGCTGTATCAATCTCGACCCCAATTCGAGGGTGGCCGTGGAGGCCCTAAAGCAGCTTCGCTACCTGTAGCGTCGCCTGACAGGCTTCGCGCACGCGTACTGAATCGCCTAGAACGTCGTTGACAATGTGCGGCCAAGCAGTGGGGCCGCACACTTTTGTGAGCAGGAGGTAGTTCGTGTGACCGGAGCAGTCCATGAGGATTGCGAGGTCCGATTCAAGCCCGACGACAAAACAGTGCTGGTGGCCTGTGGCACCAGCCTGGCTGCGGCCGCCGCGCGTGCCGGGGTCTTCATCGCGCTGCCCTGTGGCGGCCGAGGCACCTGCGGTAAGTGTCGGGTGCGCCTGCTCGAGGGTCAGGTCTCGGAGATTACTGATGCCGAGAGGGACGCACTCAGCGAGGAAGAGCTGGCGGCTGGTTTCCGCTTGGCGTGTCGGACGTTAGTCCTAGGCCCTGCGACCGCCGAGGTGCCCCAGGCCAGCCGTGCTCTCGACCGCAAGGAGATCAGCTTACTGCAGACGCGTCGGTTCCAACTTGAGCCGGCCGTGCGCAACTGCGTGGTGAAGGTAGACCAAGCGTCGCTGGAGGACCAACGCAGCGACCTCGATCGTCTACGGGCCGCCTTGGGGCAGGAGTTCGCTCTGCCCTGCTCACTGTGGGCTTTGCGCAGACTGCCTGCCGCAATCCGGGCGTCGGGTCGAGCCACCAGGGTGACCGCCAGCAACAGTCGCATCGTGCACGTCACACCTGCTTCGGAGCCCGACGGTGTCTATGGGGCTGCCGTGGACCTTGGTACTACGACCGTTGTGGGCTACCTTTTCGACCTTGAAGAGGGGCGCTACCTTGCCAGCGCGGCAAGTTATAATCCTCAGGTGCGGCATGGAGCAGATGTGATTTCGCGCATTAACCACGCCATAAGCAACTCCCACGGTCTTGGGGAGCTGCATGAAGAGGCAGTGGGAGTTGTCAACGATGTCATCACCCAAGCGGCAGCCCAGGCAAAGCTCAACGTTGAGGACATCTTCGAGGTGGTGCTGGTCGGCAACACGTGCATGCATCATCTCTTCCTAGGCATAGATCCTCGCCACCTGGGGCAAAGCCCCTATGTAGCGTCGGTGAGAGAGCTTGTGAACGTAGAGGCACGAGACCTGGGCCTAACCGTGCATCCGTCGGCGAATGTCGTGGTGCTGCCGGTGATTGCGGGGTTTGTGGGCGCGGATACGGTGGGGCTGATCCTGGCCAGCGAGCTTACCGATCGCGACTACTCGGCGTTGGCGATAGACATCGGCACCAACGGCGAAGTGGCTCTGTGGAACGGGCAGGACCTTCTGGTGGCGTCCTGTGCGGCTGGGCCAGCCTTTGAGGGCGCGCAGATCAAGCAGGGCACCCGGGCCATACCCGGCGCCATCGAACGCGTCGAGGTGCGCGACGGCGACCTGCTGGTGCATACGATCGGGGATCTTCCAGCAGTCGGGATCTGTGGGTCGGGTCTGTTCGACGCCGTGGCCGTTCTGCTAGAGCTGGGAGCACTGGATGCCATGGGAAGATTCAGCGACGGCAAGGGGTTGAGCGAGAAGATAGCGGCGCGCATGAGTGGTGAGGGCCCAGAGCGGCGCGTTACTCTGGCAGACGCCCAGGCAACCGCCGAGGGATCACCTGTTGTGCTTACACAGGGCGACGTGCGGCAGGTCCAGCTCGCCAAGGGTGCCGTGAGGGCGGCTGTGGAGCTGCTGCTCGCAGAGGCTGGCCTGAGAGCTGAGGAGCTGGGAGAGGTTTTGCTGGCGGGAGCTTTCGGCAACTACGTGAATCCGCACAGCATTCTGCGATTCGGGTTGCTACCGAGGGCGGTCCCGGAGGAAAGGGTGCACGGTGTGGGAAATGCCGCTGGCGCTGGAGCGGCGCTGGCCCTGCTGAGCGTCTCGGAGCGGCGCCGCGCAGAGGCGATAGCCGATCGGGCGCGGCACGTAGAGCTGTTCACCAGCACACAGTTCCAGGAGGTATTCGCGGACGCGATGCTGTTTGTGTAGAATAGCGCGGTAGGGCTGGACCGTTTGCGGCGCGCAGGTGCCGGACGGTGCGGAGCGAGTGGCTGCAGGATGGGAGAGTTAGGAAGGAACCTGCCTATCTCAAGAGAACTGGCAGCGGACGAGACACTTCGGCGAGGACAACATGGGAGGTTTATCGCATGGCTGACCTGAACGCATTGGCTGAGGCTATCATCTCGGGCAACCAAGCTGAGGCTGTACGGCTTACCCAGGAGGCAATCAACGAAGGGGTGGCCCCTGGCGCGATCCTCAACGAGGGGCTCGTGGCCGGGATGTCCGTGGTGGGCGCCAAGTTCAAGGCGAACGAGTTCTACGTGCCTGAAGTCCTGATAGCGGCGAGGGCCATGAAGTCCGCCATGGAGCTGCTCAGGCCACTGTTGGCCTCTAGCGGCGTCCAGCCAAAGGGCAAGGTCGCGATCGGGACCGTCCGTGGCGACCTGCACGACATCGGCAAGAACCTTGTGGCCATGATGCTGGAGGGGGGCGGCTACGAAGTCATCGACCTTGGCGTTGACGTCTCGCCCGAAAAGTTCGTCGAGGCCGTGCAGACGCAGGACGTCAAGTTGGTCGGTCTCTCGGCTTTGCTCACAACTACCATGCCCGCGATGAAGGACACCATCGAGGCGCTCAAGGAAGCCGGTGTGAGAGACAAGGTCGGCGTGCTGATCGGTGGCGCACCCGTCACACAGGACTACGCCGATGAGATCGGCGCCGATGCCTACGCTCCCGATGCCGCCAGCGCCGTGGACAAGGCAAACGAACTGGTCGGAGCCTAACCTGCCACGTGCTCTCGCTGTGGACCGGCGACGTCTCGTTTGCTTTTGGCGTTTCCTGCAGGTCTGGCAGTGAATGTGAGGGCTAGCGCCGGCGTAGGCGCTAGCTGGGTGTATTTTGTGGGCTCGCCCTTGCAGGGAGGCTCCTTCCCAGGGGTTAGATCGAAGTGCCCACGGTCCCCGTGACTGGAGGTCGCTCAGGTGCGTATTCAGTTCCCATGGCTTCCTGTGGCTGTGCTGCTCTTGGCCATCGCTCTTGGTGTCATGGGCCAGATACTGCTCAAGCTCGGCGTCAACAAGCTCGGCGAGCGGCCGGCACCTCTGGTCGTGCTTTCTTCGATCTTCACACCACTGGTCTTTGGCGGCTTTGTCTGCTATGCGCTCAGCTCGCTGTTCTACCTGTTGGCCCTGTCACGGCTGCCGCTGAGCTATGCCTATCCCATGATTGCGCTGAGCTATGTAGCTGTAGTCCTGGTGTCGTGGCGAGTGCTCGGCGAGAGCCTGCCTCCACTGCGCATTGCAGGCCTAGCGGTCATCACCGCCGGGGTTGTCCTGCTAGCTTTGTCCTACGGCCCGGTCGTGGCCGTGCGCTCCAAGGCTCCCTGAAGTCCACAAGAGACGGCGCCGGCGGGAGGACTCCAGACCGTTACACAGGCGACGCCTTCAGCGATGCTTCGCTCAGGCTTTAGAATTCGAAGGCGATGATACACGCTGTTGTGCTTTGGCGAAGCGAAGGTGTGGCAAGCGCCGATCCTGCAGGCCAGGGGTAGACCTGACAGACAGGGCAGGCTCTTCTCTTGTGCAATCTGCGCAGAGCCCACAAGGACGAGAGCGGGTCTCGGCTAGAAGGGAGTGGTTAGCCCAGTGAGAGCATGCGTGACCACTGCAGTTTTACTGGTTACGTGCCTTCCTGCGCAGGCTCAGGGACCTGCAGTGTTGGGAATGAGCGTGGACCCGGCCAGGGTTGCGCAATACGAGAGAGTGTCACTAACCTTCAGGCTGGGCCGCGACTACGCAACCCCCTTTGATCCAGCACAGATTGAGGTTAACGCCGAGATCCAAGGGCCGGGCGACCAGCGCCTCCTAGTCCCTGCCTTCTGGATAGAGCCCCAGGAGCCTGCGGACGACTTCACAACCGCCCATGTCTTTACCTCACCTGGCGTCGAGCACTACAGGCCCGCCGGCGAAGCCCACTGGCAGGTCCGCTTTACCCTAACCAAGCCGGGCACATGGCAGGGGAGAGTCAGGGCGCGCGACGCTGGCGGCGAGAGCGTCTCGGACGAGTTCAGCGTGAAGTGCGTGCCGGATGATGCGCCCGGATATCTCCAAGCTGCGCCCAACAGGCATTTCCTGTGCTTCGATAGCGGCACAGGGTTCGTGCCCGTTGGATTCTGCATTGCATGGGCGCGAGGCCGTAGCGACAGGGACACCTATGACGACTACTTCCGTCGCCTGACGGCGGCCGGTGGTAACACGGTGCGTGTGTGGATGTGCCACTGGGCCTGGCTGGAGTGGACGAAGGGCAGCAGCGGAGCTCTGCTGGCCTACGACGGAGCAGGCCGCTACAATCAGCAGGTAGCTTACAACTTCGACCGGATCGTGGCGCTGGCCGAGAAGCACGGGCTGTATTTACAGCTCTGTCTCAGCAATGCATGCTGGGAGATGGGACGGCCGGACGGCAAAAACAACGAGTACGACTCTTGGGGCGGCCATCCGTACAATGTGAAGAATGGCGGGCCGTGCCAAGAGCCCGAAGAGATATGGAGCAACGAGGATGCACGGCAGTTATACCGCAACCGGTTGCGGTATCTTGCCGCCCGATGGGCCTATTCTCCCAACATCCTCGCCTGGGAGTTGTGGAATGAATTGGGATCTGAGAGCGACGCCAGTGCCCGGTGGCACCACGAGATGGCCGGGTACCTGCGTTCGGTCGACCCTTACCAGCATCCCGTCACGACTAGCACTTGGCTCAGCGATGTGCGGGAGCTGCCGCGGACCTTCGCCGCCATGGATCTGGTGCAGCTCCATTACGCTGCCGAGCGCTCCATAAAGCTTGCGCGCGAGGCATTCCCCAGCAAGCCCCTGATCATCGGTGAAGGACCTTGGGACAGAAAGGCCGCCGTGAGAAGTGCCTATACCTCTCCCCTGCTCGGCGCCGCCGGGCCGCCGCTGACCTGGCACGCCGGCCCGGACAGCCCGGTGGAGACCGAGGGCTTTTACTCCCTGGTGACCTCGGTCGCGGACTACTGGCGTGGCTTCCCTGCCACCGCGGATAAGGTCACGCGCCTGACCGTCCCCAACCTCCGTGCTGAGACACCCGGCGGCCCAGCCTACGCACCGGTCGTGATCGAACCCGGCTTCAACACTTGGCTGAAGAAGGCGGGGCAGGCAGAGTTTGTGGTGCCGCCCAACGGCGCGGTAGAAACTGTTCATCTATCCGACCGGCTCTACGGGTCCAACGCCGACCGGGCGCCCTTCCGCAACCCTCCGATCTTCATCGTGGATTACCCGGTGGACGGCACCTTTTCCGTGGCCATCAAGGAAGTGTCCGGCCCTGCGGTGCTCCTCATCACCCTCGACGACGTCGAGGTGCTCTGCTATACGGTACCCGGGGAGGGCAGGCGGCCAGCGCCGGCCGAGGAGACTTGGCAGACGATCCGTGTGCCCGCCGGCAAACACCGTATCAGGGTAGACAACGCAGGTAGCGACTGGATGGCCGTGGGGCCCTTCGTCCTAGGCAACTACCGAGACCTCGTCGAACACCCGCCGGTGACGGCATTGGGTCTTGCTGCGGACGACGAAGCGCGTATCTGGATCGCCAACGACTGGGCCAGCACCGCGAACGGGATCACTGGCTCGGCTAAGGAGATCACGGTGCAGATGACCTGGGAAGGACTGGTGCCCGGCGAGTGGCTTGTCGTCTGGAGCGACCCGGCCACGGGCAAGACACTCCGACAGGAAACCTGCCGCGCGGAGAGAAGGGGCCTGAAGCTGAAAGTAACAGACCTGCGCGACCAGGTGGCCGCGAAGCTCAGGCGCATAGGTGGCTGACGAGAAAGCGTACCCGGTAGCATGCCTCGGCCCCGCGTGTCCAGCGAGGAGGTACCGATGCACGCTGGCGGCGTTAGTATGCTTGTGTCACGGACTTGGTACAGATAATCCTGGACGTGTAGAATCATTCCAAGCCCAAAGGACACGATGCCTGGGCAAGAGTGCGGAGGCGGGGAAGGCGCCTCGCCGGAGTGGGAGAAACTGGCGGCTTTGCTGGACGAAGGGCACGGAGCGCTGCCCCAAGGGACAGGATGTGGCGGCGGGCTGCGCTGTTACCGATCAGGTCCATGCTGGCGGGTGTACCCAGAAAGAGCACTGAGTCGCTGGTTCAGTCCACCAGCGGGTGGCGAGGTGGCCTCGCCGTGACGAGGGCCATGAAGGAGGCTTTTCAGTGAGCAAACCGCATGTGGCTCTGGTTCAGTTTCCGGGGTCGAACTGCGAGTGGGAAACCAAGCGAGCAGCGGAAGCGGCAGGCCTGACCTGCGACATCTTCCGCTGGAACCGCGAACCCGACTTGCTGGCCGAGTACGATGGCTACATTATCGGCGGAGGGTTCAGCTACCAAGACCGAATCCGCGCAGGCGTCATCGCTGCCAAGGAGCCGATCGTCGATCGGTTGTTTTCGGAGGCCGTGGACAACGGCAAGCCGGTGCTCGGCATCTGCAACGGTGCGCAGGTTCTGGTGGAGGCGGGACTGATACCCGGCCTGCGGCCGGGCGAGGTCGAGATGGCTCTGGCCCCAAACCGCCCCTACCCGGCTGGGCGCATGGCAGGTTTCTGCTGCTGCTGGCTGTATGTTAAGCATGTCGCAGCGCCCGGACGGTGTGCCTTCAACTCCAACATCGCGCAGGGCGAAGTCATCCCCATACCTATCGCCCACGGGGAGGGACGCTTCACGACCAGGTCCACCGCTGTGTTGGATAGGTTGCGGGAGAATCACCAGATCATCTTCCAGTACTGTGATTTCCGCGGCAACGTGTCAGACGAACTAGAGATTAACCCCAACGGGGCGGTAGAAAATCTGGCCGGCTTGTGTAATCCCGAAGGGAATGTGCTGGCGATGATGCCGCACCCGGAACGTGCCAGCTTCCTGCGGCAGATACCGACAGATATCGCTGGCGAGTGGGGACAGTGCAAGCTCGAAGCCATGGGCAACGCTGAGGCTCAGACCCAACCGGGCCCAGGGCTCGCAGTGTTCACATCCCTGCGTGACGGACTGTTGCAGCGGGTGGCAGCCTTGGCGGCTCGATAGAGCTGGGCAGTGGCCCTGGCACTCTGCGGATGGAGATCCCCCAGGATCATCCTGGATCGACCTGATAGGAAACGCCCTGGCCGAAGGAGGGCCGGCGATGCACCAGATAGAGCTATTGGTGAGGCTGAAGATACCTGATGTGACGGCGCTGACAACCATCAACGTCTTGCGCCGCCGGATGGGCTATGCGGAAATCCTTGACAAGCTTGACAGGGCCGACTACTACTTGTTCGAGGTAGAGGCAGCGAGCGAGGAGGAGGCCTGTGAGATTGTGCGCAAACTCGCGGCCCACACGAGCTTGTTTGCCAATCCAAACAAACATGTGTTCGAGGTACGTCCCTGGCGGCCCAACCCCCGGCTCAGCCAGCACGACGGTGTGTACGAAGTCAACTGCTTCGTGCGCTCATTGGATTTTGACCCTGGGCCAGGACTAGTGGCATCGCTGCACAAGATCGGGCAAGAGAGTGTGCGCAGTCTGACCACGGGTACACTTTGGACTCTTCACCTGCGCGTCGAGGACGAAGCGCAGGCGAGGAGCATCGCCGACGAGATTGCCGTCACCAGGTCACGGTCGCGGGGAATCCTGATGAACCCGCATTACCAGATCTGCCAGGTGTTCTGAGGGCTATCGCTTGCGCCCTAGCTCGCAACCGGCAGGGAGGCAAAGGAACCTATGGCAAATAAACCGCCGGTCCTCTTTGTGGCCGGCACTGGCCAGCATAGCGGCAAGACCTTGGTTTCCATTGGCCTGACCATGAGGGCTCATCGCGCTGGCCTCAGGGTCCGCTACATGAAACCCGTGGGCCAGCGTACGGTCTCGGTCGACGGCGAGATAGTAGACGAGGACGTCGCCCTCATCGTGAAGGCCTGCGAGATGCCTGTGCGTCTGCGCACGGCTGGGCCTGTAACCATACCCCCCGGCTTCACGCGCGATTTCCTCATGGGCACAGACAACTCCGGGACGCTGCGCAGGTCCATCATCGATTCCTTCGAGGAGCTCGCCGCCGACGCTGACCTTGTGATCGTTGAGGGAACGGGCCATGCGGGCGTGGGTTCGGTGGTGGAGCTAAGCAACGCCACTGTGGCTCGCCTGCTGGGCGGTGAAGTCATCCTGGTGACCGAGGGAGGTATTGGCCGTCCGATCGACGAGTTCAGTCTCAACGAAGCCCTCTTTGCCCGCGAAGGAGTGGGCATCTTTGGGGTCGTCTGCAACAAGGTGCTGCCTAACAAGCTCGAGGAACTGCGTGAACCCGTCGGCCGCTGGATGAGCCGTCATGGGCACCGACTGCTCGGCCTAATACCCTACGAGCCCATGCTGACCGAGATAACGGTGGGACAGATTGTGCAGGAGACCGGAGCCCAGGTCATCTGCGGGCAGGAATACCTGGGCTGCCGCGTGCGTACCATCGCCGTAGGCGCTGAGCCAGCTCACCGCTTTCTCCAGAGTTTTGGCCCGGGCGTACTGGCTTTGATCCCCGGCGACCGGGACGACCTGGTGCTTGCTGCTGTGTCGGCCCAGCAAGGACACAAGTCCATTCAAGGAGTTACAGCTGCAATCTGCCTCACCAGTGGCCTCCTCCCCCACGACAACATAATGGCCATAGCCCGCCGCGCTGAGATGCCTGTGCTCGCCACAAAGAAAAACACTTATACGGCCGCTTCGCTCATGTCCGACCTGGTAGCCAAGATGACCAGCAGTGAGACGGAGAAGATAGAACGAGCCTACGAGCTCGTGACCCAGCACATGGACCTAGCCGCGCTGGAGGTCCCTCTGAGCCAATAGGCTGCCGTCCTGGGCAGAAGGCTCAGAACGGTGCCTCTTCGTCCGCGTAATACAACTCTAAGGCACGGGAGGAGATATTATTTATGTTGAGAGATATCGAGATCGCCCAGCAGGCATCACTGCGCCCTATCACCGACGTCGCGGTTGAGCTGGGTGTGCTACCGGAGGAACTAGAGCTTTACGGCCCCTATAAAGCCAAGGTCAGCCTGGGAGTTCTGGACCGCCTGGCAGACGCCCCGAAGGGCAAGTACATCCTGGTGACGGCCATCACGCCAACCCCGCTGGGTGAGGGCAAGACAGTGATGACGATCGGCCTGACGTTGGCTCTGCGCCATTTGGGCCTGAAAGCCATCACATGCATCCGCGAGCCATCCATGGGACCCGTCTTTGGCATAAAGGGCGGCGCCTGCGGCGGCGGCCTGGCCCAGGTGGTGCCCATGGAGGACATCAACCTGCACTTCACGGGCGACATCCACGCTGTGGCCGCTGCCAACAACCTGCTTGCCGCTATGATAGACGCCAGCCTGTGGCACAAGAATCCGCTCAACCTGGATCCTCTGGCCATCTCATGGAAGCGCGTAGTGGACCTCAACGACGTGGCGCTGCGCAGTGTTGTTACTGGCCTGGGCGGACGTCAGGGGGGCGTGCCGCGCGAGACGGGTTTTGATATCGCCGTGGCCTCCGAGGTCATGGCCATCCTAGCGCTGACGACCAGCCTGCAGGACCTACGCCAGCGGATAGGGCGCATCTGGGTGGGCTTAGACCGCGAAGGCAAGCCCGTCACCGCTGAGGACCTGCGGGCGGCCGGTGCCATGACCGTCCTGCTACGCGACGCCATCAAACCTAATCTCGTGCAGGCGCTCGACGGCGGGCCAGCCTTTGTCCATGCGGGCCCCTTCGCCAACATCGCCATCGGCTGTAGCTCGGTGCTAGCGGACCAGGTAGCCTGCAGGCTGGCCGATTACGTAGTCACCGAGGCGGGCTTTGGCGCCGACTGCGGCATGGAGAAGTTCTTTAACATCAAGTGCCGCGTCTCGGGCCTTCTTCCCTCGGCCGTCGTCATAGTTGCGTCGGTGCGAGCGCTGAAAATGCACGGCGGCGCCTTTCGGTTGCCGCCAGGCAAAAAGCCCCCCAAAGAAGAGATTGAGCGGGAGAACGTCGAGGCCGTGCGCGCCGGGTGCGCGAACCTGGCTAAGCACATCGAGACCGGCCGCCTGTTCGGCGTGCCAGTGGTCGTGGCTATCAACAAATTTGCCACAGACACGGAGGCTGAGATCACGGCCGTCCGCGAGGAGGCTCTGCGCGCTGGCGCCTTTGCCTGCGAGGTCGCGACGGTTCACGCCGAGGGCGGCCCCGGCGGAGTGGACCTCGCCAACGCCGTGCTCAGCGCTTCTGAACAGCCAAGCGACTTTCACTTTCTGTACGAGCTGGACTGGCCTATCAGGCGCAAGATCGAAACCATCGCCACGAAGGTCTACGGCGCCGACGGAGTGGACTTCCTGCCCGAGGCTGAGCGCAAGATCGACCAGTACACTGCTCTGGGCCTGGACAAGCTGCCCATCTGCATGGCCAAGACCCATCTGTCACTCACCCATGACCCCACGCT
>JAKORR010000513.1 GCA_029777735.1 Armatimonadota bacterium
GCAATCCCAGCGTTGATGGTGACGCCATGACCTCAGCAGAGACGACCCAATCAAGCCCTCTGCAGGCAACTTTTCTTGGAGCCGCCGAAACAGTCACCGGCTCCTGCACTCTGGTGAAGATAGAGGCAGGCAGTTTTCTCGTGGACTGCGGCTTGTACCAGGGCGAGCACGAGCCGGACCAGCTCAAGCGTCTGCTCTTCGCGCCGCGACGGCTCGAAGCCGTGGTCCTGACCCACGCACATATGGATCACTCTGGACTACTGCCGTGGCTGTGTGCGCACGGGTTCGCGGGGCCAATCTTCGCTACCTCGGGCACGCGTGACCTGTGCCAGATCATGTTGGCCGACAGCGCCAAGCTGCAGGAAGAAGAAGCCGCCTACCGGGCGCGGAAGGGCGGCAAGGCCACAGTCCCGCTGTACAGGCAGTCGGATGTGGACGCGACCATGAGCCGTTTTGTAGCTATCGAGTACCAGTGGCCCTTTGAGGCGCTGCCGGGCGCAACCGTGGAGTTCCATGACGCCGGACACATTCTCGGCGCCGCCAGCGTCCGACTGAGTGTGGCCGATCGCGAAGTGGTGTTCTCGGGAGACATCGGCCCACGAGGGCGGCCCATCGTGCGCGACCCGCTGCCGCCGTCCCACGCCCGGACCGTAATTACGGAGGCGACCTACGGCGACCGTACCCATCCCGGCGAGGACAACGCGGTGGAGCAGCTCGCTGAGGCCGTCGGGAGAGTAAGTGAACGGCAAGGAGTGGCAATCATCCCTGTATTCGCAGTCGGGCGCAGCCAGGTCATCATATACCACCTAGGAGAGCTGATGCGCGGCGGCCAGCTGCCGGACATGCCGATATTTCTCGACAGCCCGCTGGCGATCGAAGCGATGGCTGTGTTCCAGAGACACACGGAGTACTTCGACCAAGACACCAAGGTGCTTTACTCCCAGGGTGTCGACCCACTTTCGCCACCGACTCTGCATTACTGTCGCACAGTGGAGGACTCCAAGGCCCTCAACGATCTGGCGGGACCTGCCGTTATCCTCGCGGGCAGTGGCATGTGCACTGGAGGGCGCGTGAGGCACCACCTGCGACAGCGCCTGGGGAGGGACAGGGACGCGGTGATTTTCGTCGGCTATCAGGCGCAAGGCACGCTGGGGCGCATCCTGAGCGACGGCGTCGAGAGCGTCAGGCTGTATGGTGACTGGATACCCGTGAGGGCTGAGATCGTCACAATCCACGGGTTCTCGGCGCACGCGGACCAGCGGGGACTTCTCGAGTGGCTGCAGGCCATTGAGGGCGTGGAGCAGGTGATCATCAACCACGCAGAGGAGCAGCCGGGGAAGGCCTACTCGGACCTGGTGAGCCGATGGACGGGAGCCGCACCGCAGATAGCACAACAATTTACGACTCATGACCTGTAGGCTGTGGGCTGAGCCTTGGCGTCAGAGCCGCTGAGCAAGCCAGTCCCAGACCTCAGCGGCATAGAAGCGGTGGCCTTCGGGGCCTACGTACAGGCCCAGGTTGGTAGAGGCGTCCAGAGCCTCATAAGCTTCCTGGACCTTCGCGTAGGCAACCTCCACTCCCTCGATCGGGAAGATGGGATCCTCACGCCCCGCGATGACGTAGAGCAGGCGCGGCGCTATCAGCGCGGCCACGTCATACATCTCGCCCTCTTCCAGCAGCCTGGGCACATAGTTGCACGAGCAGTGCGCCATAGCGAGGATCGAGTGGCGAAAGGTGCAAAAGTAGCAGGAGGGCACGGTCGCCCATACGCGCTGGTCGACGGCGCCAGTGAAGAGGCTCGTGGTGCCGCCACCAGACTGGCCCATCACCACCAGCCGCGTTTCATCAACTTCGGTCATACCGGCCAGGAAGTCCAGGCAGATCATCGACTGCAGCACGCGCTGGCCCAAGGCCGTGGTTCCTGACATCATGCAGCGCATGGAGAACTGGTCGCAGCTTGAGCCGCGCTTGGCCGTCATATCCTCTTCGAGCATCAGCTCACCGAAGCCAAGCTGGTCGGGTGCCAGGGCAAGGTAGCCGCGCAGGGCAGCCTGCACGGCATAATTTCTCTCCCCTGCTATCTGCACGGGACTGCCTTTGACGTCAACCTCAAAGCCCGCAGGGATGTTCTTTCCCGTCCCGTGGCCGTGGAGAGCCAGCAGCGCAGGTACGCGTCCACCCTCAACAGCTGAGTTCGGGATGAAGAGAAAGGCTGGAAAAACGAGACCATTGTCGGAGTATAGCCTGACGTATTGACGTACATAGCCCTCGAACTCGCGCTCCGAGAACACTTCAGCCTCGGCGAGCGAGCGAGCGGCGGGGTCTATGCCGAGAGCCGCCACCAGCGCGTCACGGAACTGCTGCTGCCAGGCCGCGAGGTCAGCAGGCACTCCGTGAGCAAGGCTGAGACGGCGAGGCGCAGCGTCAACAACCTGCGCTACGTATTGCTCTAGCGACTGTCGTGGCAACATATGCATACCTCCGGGTAGGTCCGTTCTTCCTTGGGCGGCCATACCCTTGTGCGCGACGCCGGGCGGCACGGGCGGGAAGGAGAGTATGTGGCGGGGCGGAAACAGCACAATAGGGCGCAGATCCAGGAAGGGCTTGTTGTGTCGATGCTCGGCTGTTGCCCACCAGCACGAGCCGGGGTAAGGTGAGTGGCACCAATAAAGACAAGGGGCGGTATGACCATATGCTGAAAGATATGCGAGGCCTCATCCCAGCTCTTGCGACACCGCTGAACGCGGACTGGACCGTGGACCCTAAGGGCATGAAGACACTCATAGACTACGTTATCGCGGGTGGTGCCCGGGGTCTTTTCGTCCTGTCGTCCACAGGCGAGGGCCCTCTGTTGCCCGACGATCAGCGCGAGGTCGCGGTCACCACGGCTGCCGAGGCCGCAGCGGGGCGGGTGCCAGTGTTGATGCACGTACCGGAGACCAGCACGCAGCGGGTGCTGCGGTGGGTGCGCCAGGCCCCAGAGCTAGGCGCGAACTACATTGTATCGACTCTGCCCTTCTACCTCCGCCACGTGGGACAGCAAACGATGGATTTCTACCAGGCTGTGGCTGACGCGTCGCCGCTGCCCGTGTTTCTCTACAACGTCCCTGTGTGCACCGGCGTACAAGTGACGCACGAGCAGATAGCGGAGCTGGCCAAGCACCCCAACATCGTGGGTATTAAGGACAGCACGCTGGACTGGCGCCATTTGCAGAAGGTTGTGCGGATAAAGAATGAGAGACCGGACTTCCTCGTATTTAACGGCGACGAAGAGGCGCTGGCGAGCACTGTGCTCATGGGCGGCGACGGCGGCGTGCTGGGTTTGGGCAACGTGTGCCCTGCGCTATGCACGGCGGTCTGCGAGGCAGCAGACCGCGGCGATCTTGCCGAAGCCCGTCGTCTGCAAGCGGAATTGACCGACATGCAGCAGATGTGGTTCTGCTTTAGTTGTGCGTCGGGTGCGCTGAAGATGACGCTAAACTTACTGGGGCTGAGCAAACCCCACGTCACCCCGCCGTTGGTGCCGGCACCCGCGGAGCTGGAGCCTTTTCTGCGTGAACTTCTGAGCCGCCACGGACTAATCTAGGACGCGAGGGTTGGCGACCAGAGCATCTTCGTGCAAGATTCGACGCGGTCCCGGTGAAAAACCACCAGCAAGGTTGTGTTGCATACGCGCCTGCGCGCGGAAAGGATCGCAGCCCACCCCTAAGCGGCCGAAGACGCAGCGGGGATAGTAGTAACCCGAGCGAAAGACTCTAGAGACACTCCCTGCTACCTGTCTTCTTCCTTCAGCGGTTGGGGAAGCCCCTCACCCCAAAGTTGTCGCCCCAGGGATTGGCGTCGGGCAGACCGGAGCGGTCGATCAGGTCCCCTAGGTGGTTTCTATACTTATAGAGCTCGGCTGGGTCGCGCGAGTACTTGGCCATGGTCTCAACCAGGCTATCGGGCACGGTGGGGGCCAGGCGAGCCTCGGCCAGCCATTTCTTCTGGGCGGACGAGAGTGTAGCGTGGCGCGCCTCGTATTGGCGTACGATCTCCTCCAGGATGCAGGCGTAGGCAAAGTCCTCCATGCCGTCCCGGTAATTCTCGAGGCGAAGGGTCGGCACGGGCTTTCCGCCGTCGCCGGAGCACAACAGAGAACCATCGCCGTGATAGGTCGTCCAGCTAACAGGGTTCCATTCTGTAAAGGGTCCAGTCTCGATCGGCTTGTTATCGTTCCAAATGGTCAATGAGTAGTACAGGAAGCCATCGGGGCGATACTTGGTCGTCATGGCACCCATGAGCAGGCGCGCTTCGATGGCAGCGTACTCCACGAACCAGTTAGCATAGGGGTTGTGCGGGCCACAGCAGATATACCACCAGACCTTCTTGCCGGCCGCGCGGGCGAGCCGAGCCTTCTCCGGGGAGAAGCTGGGCGTCAGGGGGCACCAAGCGTCGATGGTCTTGACCACAGAATCGAGCCCGTAGCTCTGGTCGTAGCTGGTGGTCATCAGTAGGACC
>JAKORR010000514.1 GCA_029777735.1 Armatimonadota bacterium
ATGCCGTCACGGCGAAGGGTTTTCACCTTCTTGCCGACGACTTCCCGAGGCTCTACTTCTAGGGTAAGCATTTCGGGCATGATAAGCTCGCTCCTTGCACGCTGGCTAACGACCCGACATTATACGCGCCCGCCTCACTTACCGGCAAAATCAGCGACCAGCCTCGGTCAGACGCGCCGCACCACCAGCAGATGGGCCACCTCTCCGCCTCTCTCACGATCCCGCGCTGTTTCGGGGCAACGACACCCATTCGGCCGCTAGCCTTGCCCAATCGGGCGCTCTAGGCTACAATGCGGCTGGGTTTCCCGTCTAGATTTCAACTTCCCCACCCTGTTCATTCGCGGTCGGGGAAAGCCTGTCCAGGTAGCAACGTTGGGGGGACCTGGACGCATTGGGAGGCCGTCTTCGTAAGGCTGAGCAACGCTGATCAGCACTAAAGAGACAGGAGGCATCATGACTACTACCAGGCTAGGACGCCGCGACTTTGTGCGCCTGGCCGGCATGGCCGGCACCACAGCCGCAGCGGCCGCGTGCGGGGTTACGCCAACGCCTACGCAGTCACCGACACCCGCTCCTGCCGAACCTACCACTCCCCCTCCTGCTGAGCCGACAGCCGCTCCCTCAGCGGCCGAGCCCACACCCACCGTGGCGTCTGAAGCGGCGCCCATCACCGAGCCCGTTGCCCGCTACCAAGAAGCCCCCATGCTGGCTGAAATGGTAGCCGCCGGGAAACTGCCCCCGGTGGAGGAACGCCTCCCGGTGGACCCCATGGTCATCGAGCCCATCGCCGAGGTCGGCAACTACTGCGGTACCTGGCGTCGCTGCGAGACCAACCCTGGCCACGTCGGGGCTCGGCTCGGGGCAGAGCCCCTGGTGATGTGGGGCCGCGATGCCAAGACCATCCTCCCCAACCTGGCTTCGTCGTGGGAGATGAACGAAGAGGGCACGGAGCTGACCTTCCACCTTCGCCAAGGTGTGCGCTGGTCAGACGGGGAGCCTTTCAACGCCGATGACATCATGTTCTGGTTCGAGGACGTAGTCCTCAACGAGGAACTCACCCCGGCCTTCCCCAGCTGGCTCCGCTCCGGCGGCGAGCCCTGCACCATGGAGAAGATTGACGACTACACCGTCAAGTTCACCTTCGCCGCTCCCGCCGGGTTGCTCATGGATAGCCTCGCCTTCAACGGCAACTCCATCATCAACTACCCTCGCCACAACCTCGAAC
>JAKORR010000515.1 GCA_029777735.1 Armatimonadota bacterium
GCCTGGTCTGCTAATGACCCTGGAGGCGGACGGCTTCATGGCCACTGGGCACATTGCCTCTACGGCTATGCGCGGCCGGTTCCGTGGCGTGCGTGACCAGAACGGCGTGCCCATCTTCAAGGCAAGCATGCAGGACGTGACCCGTTACGAGCTAGACGGCGCGCCGATCTACTTCCCCACTGACGGCACAATCCACGATGACGTATCGTGGATGTTCACCGGCGACTGGACGCAGCTCGTCTACGCCTTCCGCCAGGACATCACCTACAAGATGCTCGACCAGGCGGTGATCCAAGACAATACCGGCACCATCGTCTACAACCTGGCGCAGCAGGACATGGTGGCGCTGCGGGCGGTCATGCGGCTTGGCTGGGCTCTGCCCAACCCCATCAACCGGCAGAACCCGGACGCCGAGACCCGGCTGCCGTTTGCCGTGCTGACGGCCTAAGGGGATAGGTAGTACTGCGAGTATCTCAGGCTATAGGAGACTGACGACATGGCGGCGACGGCAGCACAGATCGCACAGGTACGCCGGATGGCGGGGATAGCGGCGGACGACGCGACGTATACCGACACCGTCATCGGCGGCTACATCGAGGCCTACCCGCTGATTGACGCCGACGGGCGCGACCCGACTGATGCCGGGTGGATTGACACCTATGATCTGCACGCTGCCGCCGCCGACATCCTTGAGGAACGTGCGGCCATGCTGGCGATGGAGTTCGACTTCAGCGCCGACGGGGCTAGCTATCACCGTTCGCAGCAATACGAGGCACTGATGAAGCAGGTGCGATACCACCGCGCTCGCCGGACGCCCACGAGCATGACGCTGGTGAAGTGGCCGGAGGAGAAGGCGCTGGACACGCCCTGGATCGGGAATCTTCCGGAGCCAGACTAATGCTTACTGCTGACCAGCTGGCTTCCATGAAGTTGACGCAGGTCGCGGCCATGCCGGGAACGTGCAGCATCCTGGCGCTGACCGAGAACTCCGACGGCATGGGAGGCCGCACCGAGAGCTGGAGCCCCGTGGCGACCAACGTGCCCTGCCGGTTGTCGCCCATGCAGGCCATGGGTACAGACGTCGAGGCGGTGGTCATGGAGCGCTTTCAGGGTCGAAGTCTCTGGCAGCTCACGGTGCCCGTCACTCAGGCCATCTCCCACAACAACCGCGTCACTGTCGCCGGCACGGTGTACGAGGTGGTCCAGGTGCGAGACGGTGGGCAGTGGGAGACGGCCCGGCGGGTGATCCTGGCGAGGGTGGACTAGCGGAGTTGTGCCTAATGGCGCAGCCGAAGATGCATATTCGGGTGGAGTCCAACCGGTTTCCCGATCTGATCAACAAAGCGCCTGACCGCGCCAGGGAACTGGTTAAGAAGGCGGCCTACGAGCTCGAGGCGAGGGCCAAGACCGAGGTGCCGGTGGATACGGGCAACCTACGCAACAGCATCCGCACCTCCTTCGAGAACGACGGCCTGACCGGCATCGTCAGCACTAACGTCGAGTACGCCGCCTACGTCGAGTTCGGTACCGTGAAGATGGCCGCCCAGCCCTACATGACCCCGGCGGCAGAGCAGGTGCGCAGGAGCTTCGAGCGCGCCGTGAAGGACGAACTAATCAAGCTATGATTGAGACTACGCTGGTCGAGTCCTGGCTGTACGGCCGTCTGTCAACTGATGCCGCGTTGGCTGCGGAGGTGGGCAACCGAATCTATGCCTATGTCGCCCCCGCTCAGACGACTACGCCCTACGTCGTCTTTAGTGCTCAGAGCCCCGGCTTCGACGTAATGGGCGTGGGGACGGCTCGGGTGATGCTCAACTGCTTGTACCAGGTCAAGGTCGTGGTGCAGGACGCGAGCTTCAGCAGGGCTAAGAAAGCTGCCGACCGCATAGATGAGCTATTGCACGGAGCGACGGGGACGCCGGCCGGCGGGCAGGTGCTGGGCTGCGTCCGGGAGGGACCGCTGGCCTATGCCGAGGTGAGCGATGGGGTGGAGTACCGCCACCTCGGAGGGCTTTATCGCATCTGGGTTCAGGAGACATAAATGAGCGAGCGAACGACCATCACGCAGGTGACGCAAATTGGGGTCGAGGTGACCCCCGGGACTGCTGTTCCCGCTGATGTGCTGCTGCAGGCCATCTCCATCGAGCCAAGCATCCAGGCGGAGGTGCAGACGTACCGCCCCGCTGGCGGCAAATTCGTCACAATGGGAGCACTGGGCAAGGAGTGGACGGAGGCGAGCATCTCCGGCCCTGCCGCCTATACCGACCTCACCTATCTGCTGGCCTCGATCCTCTCCTACGCCACGCCGGTGCAGCAGGGACAGTCCACGGCCTACCTGTGGACCTTCTCTCCGGCGCACCAGGCGGAGGATACCGTCAAGACCTACACCGTAGAGCACGGTAGTTCGGTGCGGGCCGGGTCCTTCGCTCACGGCATCGTCACCGAGCTAGGGCTGAGCTTCTCTCGGGAGTCGGTGGAGGTGTCGGGGAGCATGCTCGGGCAGCGGTACCAAGACGGCATCACGATGACGTCCACACCGACGGCGGTGCCGTTGCAGCCGGTGCTCCCGACCGAGGTCAGCGTGTACATTGACCCCACTGCCGCCGCCCTGGGCACAACCCAACTGGAGCGGGCATTCCAGGCGGAGTGGAAGATCGGCAACCGGTTCGCGCCGCTGTGGCCGTTGAATGCCAGTATCAGCTCATTTGCCACCACGGTGGAGACAGCTCCGGAGGCAACCCTGGCGCTCACGGTAGAGGCGGATGCGGCGGGCATGGGGCCGCTGTCAGCTATGCGAACCGGCACTAAGCAGTTCATCCGCATTGAGGCAGTGGGGCCGGTCATCGCCGAGGCCTACCCCTGGAAGCTGACCCTGGACATGTGCGGGCTGGTGAGCGAGGTCGGTGAGTTCAGTGACGAGGACGGGGTGTACGCTGTGCAGTGGACCTTCGCAGCTGCCTATGACGCCACCTGGGGCAAGGCCCTATCAGTTACTCTGCAGAACACCTTGCAGGCGTTGTAGCTATGCCGATACGACTCTCCGACCTGATGCGCGACACCCGCACCATGACCTTGCCGGTGGGCGACGACGTCCTTACCGTCACCTACCGGCCCTCCGGCATCACCCCGGAGACGGAGGAGCGGCTGGCCAAGCTCGGGCAGGATCAGCGACTGGGAGCCTCCCTGATCGCCTTGCTGACCGAGACACTGACTGAATGGGACTTGGTGGACGACAAGGGCAAGCCGCTGCCCATCACCGAGGCGCAGCTGCGTAAGCTGCCCATGCGACTGCTGGGCGACCTGGTGCGGGCTATGACGGAGGATATGCGCCCAAACGTGTCGAGCGGCGGGACCTCCGCCGCTTCCTAGCCACGGGCGGATTCTCCGGGAGCCTGCCCGA
>JAKORR010000516.1 GCA_029777735.1 Armatimonadota bacterium
GTACGGCCGCTACCGCGGCCTGCTCAGCCACCGATATCTCGGCTCGCCGTACCAGACCCGGCCACGCGGACGATCTAGTCGCAACCTCGCTGAGCACTCCACGGCGTGGCTTCGTCGTACGGCCGCTACCGCGGCCTGCTCAGCCACCGATACGGGCCAGCGTTTGATTGAGCGAGGTTGACCGCGGCAAGAGGTAGAGAGTCATCGCTGCTGCGACGGAAAGAAATAGTGGTACCCCCGACGGGATTCGAACCCGCGCTACCGCCTTGAGAGGGCGGCGTGCTAGGCCACTACACAACGGGGGCGTGACCGGCGAAAACTCTAGCCGTGGCGAAGAGTTCTACCAAATCGCTGGGGTACTAGGACTCGAACCTAGACTAACTGAACCAGAATAAGCCGTGCTGCCAATTACACCATACCCCATGGGGTACCCAGTGAGCGTGCTCCAAGGGGACCGGCAAGCGAGGATACACGGCTGCTCACCTCGGCTTCCAATCGAGGCCAGTGGCAAGGATCACGCAGTGTTGAGGGGCTGGCCAGTGGGGTGCTCAGAGGGCTCGTGGGCGCCGTCGTACGCCGCCGTGTGGCGGGCAACTCCCATCCGCCGGGCCACCCACATGACCACCACCAGGTAGACGAGGTTCTGCACGATCGTGACCGGGATGTTCTCCCACGGGGCCTCGGTCACCTTGAGCGTCTTGACGATGTCGTCGAAGGCCAGGGCCAAAGCGAAGGCCATCAGGTTGTTGAGGATGTGCAGCGCGATACCAGCCTCCATGCCCCCGGTCCTGACCACCAAGACTGCGGCAATGAAGCCGAAGGCGAAGCGGTCGAAGAAGAGCGGAAAGTTCTGCGCCCCATGGAACGCAGCGAAGACCAAAGCGGTCACGGTGATCCCGACCCAGGTGCCCACAGTGCGCGCCCGCTGCGGGGTGAGCGACGTCTTCTCAGCCACCCAACCGAAGAAGGATCCGGCGCCGATCAACAGATAGCCGCGGAAGGCGAACTCCTCCCCCATCGCCTGCAGCGGCGTGCTCAGGGCGATCACAATCGCCAACGCAGTCAGCTGACTGGTCCAGGGCTGCGGATCCCCGACCAGCCCTTCCTCGCCCATCAGCAGCGCGCTCATCCCGAGCGAGACCCCGAGGGCCAGCACCGAAATCGCTAGGCAGGCCGCGAAGAACTTCCAGCGGAAGCGGGCCGCCACCGACCACAACCAGCCGAAGCGGAGCCGGTGCAGATAGCGCATCAAC
>JAKORR010000517.1 GCA_029777735.1 Armatimonadota bacterium
CCTGCTGGCGGGTGAAGTTGAAGTCGCGGACCGGCAGGATGACGGTCAGGTCGGGAGCGAAGATCGAAAAGACGTTGCTCATCCGGTACTGATCGTTACCCTTGCCCGTCGATCCCTCGCAGATCGCGTCGCACCCGTTGGCGACCGCGAACTCGGCCACGTGACGGGCGATGAGCTGGCGCGTCATAGACGTGGCGACCGGATAGCCCTCGTAGGAGCTGTTCGCGTGAATCGCCTTGGCGATCCACTCGTTGGCGAACTCCTCGGTGCCCTCGATCAGCTCCCATCGAACGCCGCAAAGCTCTGCCTTGGACCGCGCCTCCTCAAGCTCCTGATCGGTCAGACCCACGTTGACCGTGACCGCAATGACTTCCTCTGCCCCATACTTGTCGGGCAGTAGCTTAAGGGCCAGCGCCGAGTCCAAGCCGCCCGAGTAAGCAACAGCCACTTTCTTGACACGTGGCAAATCCTCCGCAAACAATTGGTCGGGAGTAAGCATCCTCTGGACCTCCCTTCACTGCACGTGACACTGGCGGCCCTGAAAAGCCGCGCAAGGAATTATACCTGGGCGGCGCGGGGGCGTCCACCTGCACCGTGGAACAAACAATCGCCCGCCGTGCATCTCCCAGCCGAGGGAACTTGAGTTGGGGTGAGTCAGCACAAGCCCCTCGACCTAAACACTCCCTGTTTCCCTGGTTCCTTGGGTCCTTCACGTCATCTGCTCCTGTCTACCCCTTCGTCAACAGCGAGTCGCTACGCCCAAGTAAACAGACAGGTAGATAAGGATTGTCCGCAGCGAAACTTTGCGGGGAACGATTCTTCCAGCGGGGACTGAGGGAGCCACAGAGTTCTCCGGCGGTGCTGCTCCCAGCGGGGCCCCAGGGATAGAGCCTCCTGCAAGGGGACAGAGGGCCGCAAGTCGCTGGGGTGCGGCGCTCTCACCCGCCCAGGTTGATGTAGTAACGCACGGCCACCACAGGGTCGATGAAGTAGTTGATGAAGATGCGCCACAGAATCCCGGCTATCATGATGTGCCCAAAGGCGATCCCCAGGAAGGCGGGCACGAGGCGTCTGTACAAGAGGAACCCCCCATACCGCAAAGCAGCGCGCTGGCCGGTCCAGGCCACGAGGAAGGGGAACCAGTACGGTGTGTTCTCCCCGTAGAGGGTTGCGAGGATGAAGCCCAGGGGGCTGAAGGGGAAGTTGCTGAACCTCAGCCGCGCGAAGAGCATGGCCCAGGCGAAGCCAAAGCCTCCCGCATAGGCAATCACCTGGGGAATCAAAGGCGGCTGAGGCTTCTCAATGGCCTGCTCAAGGAGGAGATACTGACCCCGTGACCAGTTGAAGGCCCAGGCTGTACCCATCCTTCCAGCCTCAGCGCCGATCATCGCCTCCCCATATCTATAGCCCACGTCCAGGTGGTACCACCAGGCCAGCGCCATTCCGGCCACGGCTCCCACCAACAGCACTGCGAGCATACTGCGGCGACGCACCTGGCCGTGGTCGGCAAGGCGTAAGCTGTCAATTGAGTACTGCGCGGCGCTGTGGGCGAAGATGCTGCGCCCAATCCAGAACAGGCTGTAGTAGAGCACCATACCCTTGCGCCCCAGTGCCTCGAGTGCGGCCTTGGTGCCCAGCAGGTGCAGAGGAGTGTGTTGGTCAATGCCCCAGGGGTGCGTCCAGGCGGTCGGAGGCCCTGCCTCGGCCCGGATACGGGCGGCCACTAGCACGTAGATAAACAGTGATACTAGGTACAGTGCCATGAAGCTAGGCGCCAAGCCGGCCACGAACATCAAGTAGAGCATCAAGCCCGCGCCGCCCGCTAGGCCTATTACCAGCCAGCGGTAGGGCAGCGCTTCGTTGCTATCGTCGGTCTGTTCCAGGCCGGTCGCTGAGCGCCATACCGAGGAGAGATGGCCTCGTGCCACCCAGATCATGAACACAGCCACCGCGATGCAGGCACCCGCGCTCAGCTCCTGGAAATGTGGGAAACCCGCAGCCCGATAGCCTATGCTGTTGCCTACGGCCTTGATGAACTTGACGAAGAAGAAAAAGAACCAGCCCGAGAACAACACTTCGCCCGAGATGAGATATGACAGGCCCAGCAGCTCCAGATTAAAGTACACGTTGATGGGCCGGAAGAAGCGTAGGAACCCCTCGGAGAGCGGCGAGATCACAGGTTTATACCACCCCAAGCTTGGGAAGCTGGGAACGAAAGCGTGAAGTATGTTGACGAAGTTAAACACAGCCGCAAGTCCGAAGCCCAGCCACATAACGGGATCCACAAAGAAACGCCGCAACACCGGATCCTGGCCAAGGCCACCCGTCACCGCAAGGGGTAGGAATAGCATGGGAAAATTTAGACGCTCACCCTCGACCCACTGCTTGCGCATCAGCGCCACCAGACAGGTGACAGTCCACACCACGATCAGGTTGAACAGGCTCCACCACAGTAGAGGCCGCAGCCAAGCAGCCCAGGGGATTCGCCCCGACGGGCTTCCCTCGAAGAAGCCCCTGATAACGCCCGGGTCCTTGGGTATGAAATAGTCGGGATACAGCTCGAACAGCTCACCCCACTGATTCGCCTCGCCGGCATAGTACTGGCCCACCATGCAATAGTGGATGATATATGCGCCACGGTCCATGGACAGACAGATGCACAGCGCCGCGTAGATGAGAAACAGCTCGCCGCGGGTAAGAGGCCGCAACCGTAGGGCTGAAGCCCTCCGCTCGAGTGCATGCAGTAAGCCGTTGGCGACGTAAAGGATCACAAGGAACAGCAGGGCGGGCACCGGAGGAACGACATAAGGGACCCAGTTGATGCGGATGAAGCCCAGACGAATGATGCCTAAATACGTTGCCACTACTAACAAGACAGCAAGGAGAGCGGCCCGCAACG
>JAKORR010000518.1 GCA_029777735.1 Armatimonadota bacterium
ATTCCCTCCCTCCCCCGTCTCCACGTGTTCCGCTAGTATTCTATCGCCCTCAGGCAAGCCAGAGAACGGACGGAAGGCGACTCGTCACCAAGAGCGACGGCTGCTGCCGCCGTAACCTCCGCTGCGGCCGCCGCCATATCCACCACCATAATCTCCGCCACGGCCGCCACGGCTGCCACGACCGCCACCATATCCACCACCATAATCTCCACCACGGCCACCGCCGTAGTCGCCGCCATAGTCATCACCATAGCCCCCACCGCCTTCGCCACCAGTGAGATTCTCATCCCCGTAGATAATCATCCCGTCGAAGATGAGCGCCAAGAGACCGGGATCAATGAAGCGCGTGCGGAGCACACGAGTGATCTCGCCCTTGCGCCTGCCTGTGATGGGGTCAAACTGGCCCTCTTCAGTCGCTTGCTCGGTGCCCTCGACGCCACCGGCCTTCGCAGGAGCAGCGGCAGTCACGCCAGGCGGTGTTCGCGCGGCGACGGGACCGGTAGGTACGCCCGGCGTGGGTCGAGCCCCAGTCCGGGGCCTCTGCGTAGCTACCGGCTTTGGGCGCACCGTCCAAACCCCGTTGTCATTGACCGCCATGAGCCCCACCTGGTCGAGAACAACCTGGAGGGCCTCAGTCGGAGTCACCTCGGCGAGGGACACCGTCACGCGCCTGTTCTGGTACTGAGGCGGCAAGCTGTAGTCGAAGTTACCCTGCCTGGAAAGTACCTTCAGGACGTCGCCTATGGGTGCATCCTCGAAGTTCACTCTTATCTTCTGCTCTCCGGCAGGTGCCTCCTGCGCGAACGCCGAGGGTAGCAGTAACACAGCCACCATCAGAAACGTCACTACCACTATGGCCGTTCTCACGTGCCACACCTCCTTCCTCTGTCTACATTTGGGTACCTTCATCTACTCGTTTACCCGACATCTAGGACGTCTAACCGCGCGATGAGTTCCACCTACATTGCAGCGTGGAGGCAGCGGGACGCAGCCCCACGCCTCGGTCGCAAGATCCCCCAGTGCCAACACCGTTTTTAGCCTTACGGACTCACGCCAGGGGCCATGCCTCCAGGTCCTGGCATTCCACCGGGCGGCATTGCACCAGGTGGCATGCCTCCAGGCGCGGGAATCATACCAGGCCCCATCATACCACCGCCCATCCCTGGCTGCAGCATAGGCCTGGGCGGCAGTTTCTCCTTCGGGCGCAACAGCACCTCTTGCACGTCGCCGGTGCTCCGGTGTCGGACCTTGATGCGGTCGCGCAGGATCTCTATGACTTGCCAATCGCCCACAAACTCGCCAGGTTTGAGTACGCCACTCTTGCCGTCAGGCGTCTCGTAAGTGGCCATGGCCTGTCCGCCACTCCACGCGATACTACTCACGCGCAGGAGTTTTTCAGCCGGAGTGGGCGGAGAAGGAGCCGGCTTAGCAGGAGGCCTGCTGGGCCGTGGCAAACCGCCAGCGCCAAACATGACTCCAATGGGTTGGTACTGCCAGTTGATGCCGTACCGCGTGACCCAGGGCATCTTGGCTCGCGCTGCGGCAGCGGGACCACCGAGCGGAGCGAAGGGGTCCTCGCGATAGACTTCCAGAGGCTCCACGATCTCGGTGGGCTCTGCAGGAGCCGCTGGGGCTGCGGCAGCCCCACCCGCACCAGGCATGCCCGGCATCCCGGGCATCCCCGGAGGGGCCATCATGCCACCTTCCATGCCCGGGCCCATCGGGCCGGGAGGGCCGCTAGGCGGACCAGACGGTGGTCCCACAGGGGCTCCTCCATCCATGGGTTGAGCTTGGGCACCACCTTGAAGCGACGGCAGGACGATCAAGAGCATAACCGACAACGCTGCGCTCACGGCTACCACACCACTCGGCAGGACCCATCTGGACGGATTAGTGTGAAGCCATTTCATTTTCATTTCGAATTGCCAACCCTTGGCTACCAATCGCCAGTCGTCTGCTGCCTGTCCCCTGCCGGCCGATTGCCTCTTCGCTTTGTGGCAAGATGCCGCGTCAACGGATCCCTCCATGATCACCATGTCTCTGGCGCAAGCTCTCTACTCCTCGCCTCCGCCTTCATCCTCGCCTCCACCACCGGCTGGGCCGCTCTCAGGCCCACCCGGAGGCGGGCCGCCAGGCCCTGGAGGCCCACTCGGACCCATTCCCGGGCCACCCATCATACCTCCCTCAGGCCCCATCATACCACCACCAGGCCCCATCATGCCACCAGCACCCGCGGCAGGGGCTGCCGCCGCTGCCGAAGGCGGAGCCTCCACCAACAAGTAGACCTTAAATGGTACTGTCGCAATCATCGTGTCACCCTCGGGCTTTAAAGTAAGTCCTCCGACAGTGAGGATGCGCGGACACTCCCCAAGGGCCTTATAGAGCGCTTCGATCTGCTGGAGGCTGCCACGGATGGTGAGAGTCAGATTCTCAACTATCGGCAGGAAGCCACTGGGGGGAGGCGGCTGAGGCGTGCCGGGAGGAGCTGGCAGTGCCACGTCCGACTCTATCGTGCACCCCGTGCTCTCTACCCACTTCGTGATGACTGGCCCCAGGTCGTGTCGCAGTTCGTAGGCGATCGTCAGCATTGCCTCTATGGGCATCGAGTAGGACAAGGGGATTGACCGTGTTTCCATGATACGTTGCAGGTCCGCCTGTGCCTGCATCCATTCCTGCTCGACGCGCGCCAACTCATCCCTAACAGTCTGAAGCCTCGCGGCCTTGGCTTCAAGGTCGGCCAACTCCTTCTGCTTAGCCGCAAGAGTCTCCTTCTTCGGGACAATCAGCATCTTATGGGCTCCGAAGGAAAGTCCCCCAAGAAGGACGACCACAACGATTGGTATTACGAATACTGGCAGTTTGCCCATGGCTAGTTCCTCAGATCGTCCTCGTCGTCTCCCCGTGTGCCGCTTCTTCCACGTTGAGATTTCTAGACGGACGACCTCCGGATGTCGCCCGCGTCGTCATGTGCCGCTACTCTTCACCACCCTCGTCACCACCACCCTCTGGCGGTCCTCCAGGTGGGGGGCCAGAGGGACCAGGAGGCCCAGGCGGCCCACCGGGACCACCCATGCCCGGACCACCCATCATGCCGGGCTCACCCATCATACCAGGACCCATGCCAGCGCCGCCAGCGGGAGCTGCGCCCTTGGGTGCAGGCACGGATATGCTAGCCAACAGCGTTCCGCTAACCTGAAGGTTGATCTCCTGTGTCTCGGGCGTGGCTGTAGCTCCGCCTGCCCCCGGTTGTCCTCCCGCCATCATACCCGGCTCTCCTGCGGGCCCAGGGCCCATCATCATCCCAGGAGGAGGCGCACTCCCCCCCATTGCTTCTGGGGGCGGCCCCACAGGGCCCATCCCCGGCACCATCCCACCCTCCATGCCCATCGGGCCAACTGCCGCAG
>JAKORR010000519.1 GCA_029777735.1 Armatimonadota bacterium
ATTCGCCATTGCTACCCCGAGGAAACCGTCGCAGTAGCAAAGAGTCCCCGCCGTGATTTCTCCGGAGTTTGCGGGCACACTAACCCGCACGCTGTTCCCATCACTAACTTTTGCCCGAGCCTGCTGATATGTGGTGCTCGGGACGGGCTGTCCTGTGTACATCCTCGATTCCTCCCCCGTTTCTGTGATCCTTATATGGCAATACGCGTAACGCGAGTGTACTGCCTGGACGGTTCAGACCCGCTGCCGCCCTTGGGCACCGGCCCGTCCGTGTAGAGCTTACTGAGCGCGCTCTTGATCTTCTCGTCAGCAAGCAGCTTGTCGATCTCGCCAGCAACCTGCTCCTTGGTGGCACCCACCGGAACAATGAGCATTCGCTTAACCAGATCCTGTGCCATCTCGCCCTTCACCTTTTCGCTGATGGCCTCATCCACCATGGCATCATGAGTCGCTTCAGCCTGAGCGGTCACGGCCTCGGCAGCGGTCTTGGCTGCCTGGACAACGTCCATCTCGCCAGATACGCCTAGCGCCTCGCGCACCTGCTCCAGCGTGGCCGCGGCATCCATGGCCGTCTTGACGTCAGCCATCTCGCCAGCCACCGCCTGGGCCGTAAGGCCCATCTCTCCGATCACCTGTCCCAGTGTCACTTCTTTACTGTCCAGCATGGGTTTCAGCTGGGCTATGAGTTCTTTCCAAGTCAACTTCTCTCCACCCCCAGTGTCTATCTCGCCTGTAACAGGCACGTAGTTCTGGACCTCCTGGACCTCCGTCTTCGCCCCGAGTTGCACCTTATCGTCGACGACTCCGTACGGGATCCGCCATAGCTTGACGCCCTCGGTCTTGGTCTCCTCCTCGATGATCGCGTAGGAGTCATAGACTCGTTGCACCCAGGCGCTGTCGCCGAGAGTCGCCCTTGCCGCCGTCTGTATGGCTTCTCGCAGCTCCTCATGACTGCCGTCGAGCTCACCTGCAGGATCGTCCATTTCTCCGAGGGCGACTATGGCCGTTGGCATGCCAGCCCTACCCAGCGGCGTCCAATCGATGCTGAGAGGCTGATACCCGACTACGTGCGTTTCGCCTCCGA
>JAKORR010000520.1 GCA_029777735.1 Armatimonadota bacterium
CGGATATCACTCGCTCGCTTGAAACCGCAAGCCCCTTGGGCGATTTTGCCCTGGTCCTCGTCACGGTGCCCTTCGAGCTTCATTGTTTCACAGTCGCTCGGATGCTGGAAGACGGCGGAGTTCCGGCTCTTGCGGCCGAGCGCACGGAGGGAGATCCTGTCGTAATCATAGGCGGCCCCGTGGTGTCGGCCAATCCGGCTCCACTAGCAGCCCTGACGGATCTGGCCTACGTGGGCGAGGTTGAGGCCCAAATCGGTACGATACGCGCGGCCCTGACCTCGGCCCTGGCGCAGGGGGGCAGTCGCGAGGCCTTGATACACGAGCTTGCGTCTGTGCCCGGTATGCTCCACTGTGCTCAATGGTTGGCGGGCGAGATAGAGGCACCTGTGCGGCGGCAGTGGGGCGACGTCAACGAGTACGTACCACGCACAGTCATCCTAGCGCCCGAGGCCGAACTTTCGGGCCGATCCCTGGTCGAAGTGGCCAGGGGCTGTCCCCATCGTTGCCGGTTCTGTCTATCCCGTAGGCTGTATCATCCGCTCCGGCCGCGTTCGCCCGAGGTCTGCGCAAGCATCTTGGATGAGCTCGCGCAAGTGGCCGATACGGTGGGTCTGGTGGCGCCTAGCTTCTCCGACCACCCCCAGGCCATCGGGTTACTGCAACTGGCCGGGGCGCGCGGTCTCAGACCGTCGGTTTCGTCGCTGCGCGCCGAGAGCCTTCTGGCGCAGCCCGAGCTGGCTGAGGTGTTGGTCCAGGGCGGCCAGCGCACTATCACCCTGGCACCTGAGGCCGGCACCCAGCACCTACGGGACGTGATAGGCAAGCCGCTGACGGACGAACAGCTCCTCGAAGCTGCGGACCTGGTTGCCCGCGTTGGCCTGCCGCACCTGAAGCTCTACTTTATGATCGGTCTGCCCGGTGAGACCGATGATGACATGGCGGCGATCGGCGACCTGCTGGCGGCGGTGCGCCGTCGCACACCGTCTCTGGAACTAAGCGCTTCGGTCGCCTGTTTTGTACCCAAATCCCATACACCCTGCGAGGGGGAGGCCTTGGCCGACGAGGAGGCTGTGCGCTATCGCAGCGATCTCCTGCGGCGACTTTCGGGGAAGGTTGGCGTAGCGATAGACGTGGATTCGCCCCGGGCGGCCCGCGCGCAAGCGGCTATTGCGCGAGGTGGACTGGAGCTGGGGCCCCTTCTACCGCCTTTGGCCCACAGCCGCCGGCCCGAGGCTGCGCTGCTCACCGCGATCAAGAAAACCAGGCAAGACGCCGAGGACTATGTCCGCTCGGGAGCGCCTGACGCACCCTGGACGGTAATTGACCTTGGCTGTCCACCGTCCTAAGGTTTTGGAGAAGCCCGCGCTATGAGTCACGAGACCGAAGGCACCTTCGTCTACACGGCGAACTTCATGCCCGAGGAGGCCGAGATCGCGGCCTTGGAGCTGCGTTGCATGGCCAACGTAAAGCTCTGCGACGGTTTTGCTCGCTCGGTGGCGGCTTGCGACATCTCACTGTCATCTTACACGCGCCTGTGCGCCGAAGTGCTCGCTGAGGCCGATAATCTGGATGAGATTGTGGATAAGACGGCTGTTTTGGGCCTGGCCTTGGAGGACTTTGCCATCGACGTTATACGGCGCCCGCCCCGGCCGAAGCTGGAGGCGCAGGCTGTGGCCAAGCGACTGGCGGACGTCATCGCGGGGTCTGTCAACCTCTCCCGGCCGCGTGTAGTCTGTGTGCTGCTGGCTCAGCAATGCCATTACGTCTTTGGGCGAGTGGTGTCACGGGCGCGGCGCGACTGGCATGATGCAGCCGAGAGGCCTATTAACTTCTCAAACTCCCTGCCGCCGCGACTGTCGCGAGCTCTGGTGAACCTGGTGGCCGCTCCGGGGGATACCCTCATCGATCCGTGTTGCGGTGCTGGTACGGTGCTCATCGAGGCCGCGCGGATGGGCGTGCATGCCTGCGGGTCGGACCTGAACGAGGCACACCTGGAGATGGCCCGCCGCAACCTGGGCTACTTTGGGTGTGCGGCCCCCCTGCGCCGGGCCGATGCGCGCGAGTTTGAAGGCCGCTATGATGCGGCCGTGCTCGACTTGCCCTATGGCCACACCTCGCGAGCGGATGATCGGCTCTACCTGGATATCATCTCGCGCGTCGCAGAAGGTGTGGAGCGTTTGGTGGTGGTTACGGGCGACGACAAGCAGTATCTTTGGGAGCAGTTAGGGCTGACCATCAAGGGTGTTGCTCGAGTGCCCGCTACGAACATCGTGAGGCATGTGTATCTGCTAGGCGGACGGACTAGTCAGGGCCTTAGAGAGGCCTATCGGGCGCGTCCCGGAACCTAAAGGCCCTGCGTGCGGCTCCTCAGCAAGGGATATTTGCGAAGGAGGTCATAAGATGCCGAAGATATGTCTCACCAGTAAGAGAGGCCCCCGGGCCGTGGGCCCCTACTCGATTGCCGTGAGGGCGGGCCGGCTGGTGTTCTGTTCCGGCCTCATCGGCCTGGACCCCGCAACGGGTGAAATGGTCCCAGGGGGCATCGCGGACCAAACGCGGCAGGTGATGGAGAACCTCCAAGCTGTCCTTGAGGACAACGGGCTAGGCCTCGGGGCCGTCGTTAAGACCACGTGTTTCCTGACCGACCTGGGGAGCTTCGCTGAGTTCAACGAGGTCTATGCGAGGTTTTTCGGGGATGACCCTCCGGCGCGGAGCACAGTTCAGGTAGGCGCTCTGCCGAAGGATGCTCTTGTGGAGGTGGAGGCCCTTGCGATCATCGATAGCTAGATGGTTGACGGTTGTGGTTCTGCTCGTGGTCACTGTGTCCCAGGCGCAACAGGACGAGCCGCCCAGTACGCCTGCCGCCGCCGAGAAGGTTTCTGCGGCGGTTGGGCCTGACTTGGTTGCCAGAGGTAATCTCATCAGCAACAGCGGCTTCGAGGACCCTGGAGCCGAGGGTATGCCCACGAGTTGGTTCAGGCGCCTGCACGGCGCCGCCGAAGGCAGTGTAGTGGTCAAGCAAGAGCCTCAGGGCTACTCGGGGCGGAGTTGCCTGATGCTGAAGAGCAACGCCGACAGGATGATCTACGGCGCTTACTCCCAGCCCATCAATCTCCCACCGGGCACGCGGGAGCTACTTATCAGTTTCTACTTCAAAACCAAGGAGTTTCCACAGCCCGACGTCTACGTGATGCTCTTCGGCACAGATTTCGCTCTCAAAGAGTGGAATACGCCCTACTTGCAGGCCGAGGACCATGCCATTCCCCAGAGTAACGACTGGAGTCTGAGCGGCTGGCGCTTCCGCGTCGTGCCCGGGGCTATCCAGGCCGTTGTGGCCTTCCGGGGTGCCGGCAAGGGGGCTCTCTACATCGACGATGTGGCCCTGCGGCCCTATCCCCAGGTCGCCCAATGCACGCTTCTTGGCCCTGGGCAGGTGATCGCACTGCCTCGAGACCGGCAGTTCGAGGCCCAGGTGCGCGGACTCGCATCCATTCGCAATCTTACGGCCACTCTCCAGCTCTTCGAGGAAAAACGTATCCGGACGGCCTTCCGCGAGCCAATGAATCTTGAAAAGGACGAGGTGCGGTTCCTTCGCGCTAAGTATGCCCTGGACGCAGACAAAAGCCTCCGCGGACTTTTTCTGCTTACTGGCGAAAAGCCTGACGAAGTCTATGATCTTCAGGAGGTTAATATCTCTGCTTTGATCGACGGGCGGCTGACTCGCCCGGCCTTCCGCGGCACTGTGCTGCGTAGTCTTCCCAGCCAGGGCATAGAGGCTACGGGCACGGTCAACGCGTCCGAGCAACTGGCCCGCAACCTGCAACTCAGCGCCCGGCTTGCTGGCACAGACCAACAGGCACGCGAGGGGCTTGGCCTGGAGCGTCCAACTCCCACAAGCTGGCGCCTCATCTTTGACACCACAGGCTTGCTCACGGGCAACTACGAGGTCCAGGTAACCGGCACCAGCCAGGGCAAGTATTACCAGGTCTCGTTGCCCGTTGTGGTGGCTCCTGAACAGAAGAACGAGGTGGGTTATAACGAAGAAGGCATACTTTACATATCAGGCCGCCCAATACTCCCCCGCGGCGTATATTTTGCCACAACTGAGCCCGAGTTGGAGAATATCAAGGCCGCAGGTTTCAACTTCTCGGTCATCCCTTGGCGCATGGCTTCTCAGATCGTCATGGACAAGGCCGCGGCATCTGGAATGATGGTCATGATCCACTCGCGCAGCCTGGAGTACGGATCCGAGCGCTACGGTTTCTGGGAACACGCTGTACAGAAGTTCGGCGCTCATCCCGCGCTGCTAGGATGGCACACGGTAGGCAAGCCAGACGCCGAGTTGAACCCACCGGCGGTGCTAAAGTCCCTTTATGACTATCTAGTCAAGCTGGATCCACATCACCCTGTGATGACGTCGCTGACGATGCCTTCCTTGATGGCCGACTACGCGCCGGCTAACGATATCGTGATGGTCTGGAGTGACCCTCTTCCCTTGAGCGGCGTGTCGACGGTTGGGATGATGTTGGATCAGGCACGCGCAGCTGTGGACCCTCGCCCGGTCTGGGCGATCATCCAGGCTGTGGGCCATCACTGGTCGTGGGACAGTGAACTGGATCCTGAGGGCGACGGACGTGTCCCTACGCCGGACGAGGTGCGCTGCATGAGCTATACGGCCCTGATTCATGGGGCGCGGGGCCTGCTGTACTATGCTTACGTTCTGGATGCGGGAAATCGCGGCAAGCCTTACAGGTTGACCCAGGATGCTCCAGCGCTCTGGACCAGTCTCATCCGCCTCAACCGCGAGCTGGCCTGGATCGAGCCCCTGTTCGTGCAGGGCACGTGGCACCCGCTGACTCTCTCCACTACGGAACCTGTGCATCTGGCCTACTGGGTGTGCGGCGACAAGGTCATGCTCGTGGCGGCCAACACGTCAGACGAGCCAGCGCTGCAGACCTTCAGGCTCCCGCCGATTGAGAAGAGCATGCTCACCAATGTATTCACCGGCGAAAAGCTGGTCGGATCAGACCAGGACTATGGCATGGAGTTCGGGCCTCACGACGTTCTGGTGATGATGGGCCGTCTAAGCGGAGAGTAGAGAGAGGAGAAAATCAGGCTTCTCCCGAGTACCGCCGCCGGCCGCCCAGTCATCTCCTCGGTGCCAAATTCGCCTGGTTGCCCAGTCCCTGGTGAGGAGGCTCTTCACCGCGGCAAAGTACGCATCCATGGTCCGCTGCCACACGCTCGGTGGAGTGTCGGGAGTGTCGTAGTATGTAAGGAAAAGCACAAGAGTGATGGCCGGCAAGGCAGGCTATCTCGGTGGCCACACGTGGGGCCTGCAGCCAGGCGACGTACTGATCAGTCCGCAAGCCTTCAGGTGAACAGTCTCTTGGCCAGAGCGGCAACTTCATGCCCGTACCTGAGGCACTGCTTGCGGGAGCGTTCGTCGGGCGCGCCCACAGCAATCGGCCCATAGTGGTCGCCCGCAGCCACGCCCTTGACCACCATGCCGTGGATCATCAGGGCCTTGACAATGTCCATCACCGTCGTCTCATTGCCGCCGCCCACGCCGCCCGACGACGCAAAGGCTCCGCCGACCTTACCGTCCAGTTTGCCATGGAAACGCACGCTCTCGTCGATAAGCTGTTTGATCTCGGCGGCCATGGTCCCGTAGTACACCGGCGACCCCATCACAATCGCGTCGTACTCCAGCAGGTCCTCAGGCGTGACCTCAGCTACCTTGCGCACATCCACCTCCACGCCGCCCTCCTCACGAACGCCCTCGGCCACGATATCAGCCATCTTCTCCGTGTTACCCGTGCGGGAATAGTAGACGATAAGCATCCTGGGCATTGCGGCTCCCTCCGCTCCTGCGAGTCTTGATGCTACACGACCTCTTGGAGTGCCTCTTCGTGGCGTTGAGGCACAATCCTTGGCCCATGACGCCGAGGACGATCTAGTCCTCGGCGCGCAGGTACTCAATCATACTCTGGGGGCGTGGCCAGCTCAGCTCCACGTGGTTCTCTGCCAGCACGTCGCGTAGCCTGTCCGCCGGCACCTGGGGTAGGGCCACACCCAGCTCGTTGGCCAGTGCGACGGCCGTCCCCGCGGCTTGGCCAAACTGCATGATCGTCCGCGATAGTCGGCAGCTTGACGCCGCGATGGAGCTGAAGCCCGCGGCTCGCGACGCGATCAGCAGGTTGCTGAAGCCGCGCGGGATGAGGCAGCGATAGGGCACCCCATAGGGCTGGCGCAGTTCGCCGCTGCCACCTCCGGCTCCGTGACGGTCAATTGCGTGATCGACGAGGGTGATTATGTCTGGATGGTCTTGGGCGCTAATCCCAGCGACGAGATCCTGCTCCCGCAACATGTACTCGCCCACAAGACGGTTGCTTTCGCGCACCCCGAGCATCGGCGCGATCCAGGCCAGCCGGTAGCCCTGGAACTCGGGGAAAATGATCTGTGCGTTGTGCCAATGGGCCAGGACGCGGCGCCGGCATTCGTCATAGGCTGCCTGGTAGCCCAGCTGCAGAAACTCCTCACCCTCCATGGTGGGCAGCATGTTGACGGTGTAGTCGCCGCTGGGAAGCCGGTTGTAAGCGGCCCAGGGGAAGCTTGGGCTCCACCAGCACCGGTTCGGCAGACCTTCGGGCAGCGGCTCAACACCTGGACGGTTGATGCGCGTGACGCGATAGACGAGACTAACGCCGTTCACATTATCATTGGCATTCTCGGGCGCGTGAGGCTCTCCAAAACGCTCGCGCGGGTCCTGGCCGCGAAGGGCTTCGGCGCCACAGGCCAAGCACACCAGGCCGTCGCCCGTGGCGTCCACATACGCCCTAGCAGTGACCTGGCGACCATCACTCAGCCGTAGCCACGTCACGTGACCGCCGTCGGCCTGAGCCTCCTCGAAGGCTACGCCCTTGAGCAGCAGGCAGCGCCCCGTCTCCGATAGCATCTCTTCCACGGTGGCGCAATAGGCGTCAGGCTCGAAGATCACGCCGTGCCAGTGCTCTCGCCGGTAGGCCTCGTCAGCCCTAGAGCCCGGGTCGATGTGCCGCTGCAGCGTATCGATGTAGCGACGCGAAGGATCGATCACCTGCTCGCCGCCCGGGAAGGGCGCCTTCTCTTCGGACCTGCGCCAAGAGCCGTGGCGTCCGAAGCTGTAAATACCTACAGCTCTGGGGCGCTGCTTCAACCGTCGATACAAGTCGAAGGGCAGGCCGGTGCCACCCACGCCCATCTCCCAAGCACTGACGCCGCCGCGCGTGGCCGTGCCGCCCACCGTGTCGGCCTTCTCCAACAGGAGCACGGAGAGGCCTAACCGAGCGCCTGCCAGGGCCGCTCCAAGGCCCCCGCTACCCGCTCCTATGACGCACAGGTCAAAGCTTTCATCCATTCGCAAGGGCCTCTCGGCAGGCCGCCGTGTGGGGACCTCGACCGATCCTGCAGCCACAGCATCCGTCCCGGCCAAAGACCCGGTAAGAACCGCCATGCCCCGCGTTGCAGAGTAACCGGCGACGATTCATGGGCCTTCGCCTAAGGGCCGCGAGTAACCTTAACCTTGTGTTCTTTGACAGCGACACCTCTGGCGTCCTGCTCAGTCCGGTGAGGCTACGTCGAGATCCGGTGCACTATCTCCACCAGCCACTCGGCGCAGCGGACCATGATTGGCACACTGGCCCGCTCGTTGGTCGTGTGGACATCAGCCGCTCCGGTGGCCAGGATCACCGCTGGCAGCCCATGTTCGTTGAAAATGTTGGCATCACTACCGCCGCCGCCAATTCTTAGCTTCGGCTCGCCGCCCAGAGCCCGCGCGGCCTCTATAGCCAGCGCCACCACCGGCTCGGTTGCCTCGAGACGGAACCCGTTGTACGAACGTTTCAGGTCAACCTCGACCTGAGTCTCGGCTTCGGCGGCGGCCTCGTTCATGCACTTGACCATATGGTCGGTTTGAGCGCGCAGCTTGCTCTCATCGTGGCTGCGCGCCTCGCCCTCGAGATAGCAGCGCGCGGGCACAATGTTTGCTGCCTCGCCGCCGCAGATAACGCCAATGTTGGCCGTGGTTTCCTCATCGACGCGTCCTAGGCGCATGGCTGCCATCGCGCGCCCCGCAACCTGAATCGCGTTCACGCCCTTCTCTGGGCATACCCCAGCGTGGGCCGCCTTGCCGCGCACGGTGAAGTTGATCGAGTTGGCATAGGGCGCTGCCCTCGTGATGCAGTCGGCCTCCTCGCCACCGTCCAGCACGTAGGCCATATCGGCCGTGATCCAGCCATAGTCAAGATTTTTGGCTCCTTGTAGCCCTATCTCCTCGGCTACGGTCAGCACCACATCCAGCCCACCGTGAGGTAACCTCTGCTCCAGGATATTCCTCAGCGTCTCTAGCAGCACTACCACGCCACACTTGTCATCGGCGGCAGTGATCGTCTCACCAGCACTGTAAATGATATCTCCATCCACTACGGGCTCGATGCCCTCGCCAGGGCTGACCGTGTCGATGTGGGCGTTCAGTAGCAGGCAGGGCAGGCCCTCTGCGGTCGCGGGCACATGGGCTATCACGTTGCCCACCTCCCCGCCTATCGCCTCGCCTGCGCGGTCGGTGGTGGCTTCCACACCCATCGCGGCCAGCCGCTCAATCACCGCCTTTGCCATCGCGCCCTCGCGCTTGGACAGACTCGGGATCCGCGCTAGCTCCACAAACTCCTCGATCATACGCTCGCGATCGACCATGCCGCATACACCTTCTTGTTTTTGTTGTTAGCTCCAGGGTTGCTCATACAGAACCTCGTAGCGGATGAAATCGATGAGCACTGGCCATCCCCACCGCTTCTCAAGGTTGTGTAGACGCAGCAGGCGCGGGCGATCATCCACAGGCACGTCAGTGCAGGTCACTTCACCCACTCGGACCGTAGCCTTGACCACCGGGTAGTCGTCGCGCGCTGCCACGGGCATCCAGAATAAGAGCTTCCGGGCCGGTGTGGGCTCTGCCACGTCCTCGAAGAGGTACCACTTGACCGGGCACTGTGCAAGGCCCTTGGGGACCTGGGTGGGCGTGAACTCTACCGCCACGCCCTCCGCGAGTCTGCAGTTGCTGTCGAGCTGCGCGTAGAGCGCCTGCAGGGCCGAGTAAGCGGGTTTGGGCGTGTTGTCGACGCGCACGATGCCGAAGTGGTTCTCCTGGTGCCACAGCGGGAAGGGCTGACCCACACGCCGTTCGCGCAGGAGGAAGTAGACGCTTACGTCGATGCCCAGCGCGAAGTCCAGAATGTGCTGGCGCAGCGCGAACTTGGCCTGTGTATGCTCGCAGATGTTGCCGCGTGGCGTGGTACTCCAGCCTACTTCGTTGATGACCAGAGGCTTATTACCGACACGTCGCCTTAGCTCCTGAACCTGCTCTTCGTAGGTGCTGTACTCCTTTGGAGGTGTTCCCCAGCCCCAGAAGCGCGACGGGTTCTCCGGAATGTTCTGGGGCGAGTAGCCCTGTCGATAGGGGTGGAAGGTGAAAAAGTCGATGGTGTCGAGTAGCCCCGCCTCTAGGCACAAACGCAGCCACGGGAAGGGTTTCTCCTCCATGACCTGGAGCATGGCCACCTCAGGGCCGCCCAGCTTCACCTGCGGCGCTAAACGATCTCGCAGCTCCTTCACCGCCCGCAGCTCGGCCACATAGCGCTCGGGCATCCAGTGTGGATGTGTGTGGTCGTTGTCCTGCGGCGCGTTGGGCTCGTTTAGGTAGCTCCAGTAACGGATGCGGTCACCCCAGTTGGTTAGAGCCCTACGCCACGTCTCCAAGTCTGTGGTGCGCAAGATGGCGCGCACCTCTATGCCCGCCTGCTCGCACAACCTGCACCACCGCGTCAGTCTCTCATCCCTAGGATCTCTCAGGCTGCCGTGAATGTTGTGCATCACGAAATGCTTCACGCCTAGGCGGCGAGCGGTCTCGATGACTGCCTCATCCTCACTCTGGCCGTGCACCTCGAAGGAGCTGAGCGTGGCGAAGGGCGAAGCGGGTGCCTCGTTGCTCGGCCGCTCCAGGCGAATTGGAATGCTCTTTCGCACGTCGTCCGGCAGCTCGGCGAAGGTCTGCTCAGCCAGAACCACGCCGTCGACCGCCAGCAGCAGAACCACAAGCAGGCCAATGCATGAAAGCTGCGCAAGGGCCTCCATGGAGCTTCTCCCATCCTCTTGATGTAGATTTGAGACCGAGACGCCGAAGGGCCACTGCCACAGCAGGGTGCGATTGTGCCCTGCACCAGACCACCACGGCTGGGGCATCACTGCCGCAGCGGCGTCCCTCCCTGTCCCCACCTTTTCGCTCGGCGGACTCTTCTATTCCTATTGCCCGTACGTCCCGTATTCTCGCACCAGCTCCAGTACGTAGCAGTATCGGTCAAAGCTGATGTTGTCAGGCACCGAATGGTCCGAGTGGTAGATGTAACCGCCGCCCTTCATCGCAACCGGGATCTTGGTTGCGATTTCTTGCTCAATCGCGCTCGGGTCTTCGGCGGCCATGGCCCGCACGTCGATCCCACCCATGAGCGCCAACTTGTCGCCAAAGTTCCGCTTCAACTCCACCAGGTCCAGGCCCGCCTTGACCTCCAGCGGCTGCAGGCAATCTAGGCCCGCGTCCACGAGGTCCGGCACCAACTCACGCACGCACCCGCAGGAGTGCAGGAGTACCTTGCGTCCGCACTCATGGAAAAAGCCGTATAGCATCCGATCTGCAGGCTTCTGCAGGCGGCGGTACATGTCGGGCGAGAACATCGACGCGTTGCGATAGCCCATGTCGTTGTAGACGAAGGCGCCGTCGAAGTCGACGCCGTTGTCTATCAGATATCTGGCCGCGTCCACGATCATCTGTGCAGAGGTCATGAACATGTCGGCCACCCAGTCTGGGTTGTCGGCCATTGCCATGAGCAGACGCTCCGTGCCCACGATTCCCTGCGTCTTGTCGTAGCCATAGGCCCCGTTGAAGGTCAGAAAGCGCCCGGTTTGCTGAGCTTGAGCCACCGCCTGTCTGCACGCTTCCAAGTCCACGCGGTCGGGCGTGAAGGCCAAACGCGGCTTGTGCTCCTCCCAGTCCTCGGGCGTCTTGATAGTGAAGTCCAGATACTCGGGAGTGGATGTCCTGGTCTTCCAGTTCCTCGCCACGGCGCCCTGGGCGTTGCGTTCTATTCGGTACTCGTCGGTGTCCTCAAGTACCTCCGCCGGGAACTGGAAGGTCGTATCAGAGCCAATACTGGCGAACTCAAACCCAAAGTAGGTGTGGGGATCGGGCTGCTCAGGCATACCCTCTCGTCGCCAGCGCGCGATGGATGTGCCCCACGGGCTATCGGTCATTGGAATGCGGTCGGGCTCTTGAAAATTGAGGACTGCGAAGACTCGCTCCTTACCGCTCATAGCGATCAGTCTCCTGTGGGCTGGATCAACATCGGAAGTCTTCAAGGCACAGGATTGGCGGCACTAATCCCTCGTACCACTGGGAGCGCTTCTTCGGCGGAGAACCAGATCCTGCCTGAGCTAACCGGGTTGTTCGTCTTGTCGTGGTTCGCGGGCGCGGAAGATACGATAGCCGCCACTGATGCGCACTGTCTCGATGAAGCCGAACCACTGTTCTAGGTCCCGCGCGTAGCGACGAGCGCCCTTGTTGGTCTGGATGACGCACCACAGTTCGCCACCAGGCGCCAGAGTCGAAGCGCACCAACGGAACAGCCTCAGCACGTTCTCACGCCCCGACCGGATGGGGGGATTGATGAGGATCAGGTCGAAATCGCGCCCCGCGAGCACTTCCCGGGCGTCCCCGTTGATTACCTCGATGCAACCGGCACCGTTGGCCTGGGCGTTTCGCTTCGCCAGGCTGCAGGCGCGCGAGTTCACGTCGGTCATGGTCACGCAGCAAGTAGGTTCCTCGAGGGCGGCCACAATTCCCAGCACCCCATAGCCACAGCCCAGGTCGAGCACCCGCGCACCTGCTGGTATCTCCACCGTCTCCGCCAACAGCTTCGTGCCACGGTCCAGCTTCCCGTGAGAGAACACGCCGCGATCGGTGGTGAGGACCAGGTCGTGGCCGGCGAGCCGGGCGCGCAGCTCGCGGGGTTGTGACCTGACCGCCGGCTCGCGCACGTAGTAGTGACCCGGTTGGTTGTTCTTATCCGGCGTCATGGTTAGGGTCCGCTCACATTGCCGTCGATGATAATCTGGCCGCGCTGCGTGGTAATGCCCGTTATCTGCGTGGCCCCTGCCTCGTCCACAGCCCGCTGAAGCTCGGCATCCAGCTTGGCCTGAAGCTCTTGGACCTTCTCCTGCGGGATTGGGATGCGTCCCACGTAGGCTTGAGTGATGACCACTCGCGGTCGATTGCCCTCTAGCCTGGGCATCGCCTCAACGAACCCCTGAAGGTGTCGCCCGCCCACGTTGATGTTGGCCTGTGCCACGATCCGACCCTCGAGGATGGCGCAGGTGGCTCCCTGTATGGGCTCGTTGGACACCTCGCTCAAGTGCCGGTTCAGATCCGCTTCCATTACCGTCACCCGCACTGGTCCCCTGTAGCCCTCCTTGACCGCCTGCTTGATGGCCTCGACCTGGGATTCCGTGGATGGAGGGGCGCTGCCAGCAGGTGCCAAGGGGCTTGGACTTGGCGCGGCGGCTATGGTGCCCTCCGAAGGTGTCTGAGGAGCCTGGGCGGCGGCTCCCGCGCCGGATGAAGCTTGAACCAGTGCCTCACGCACTTCCTTGCTCACCGGCGGCTTCGCTCCCAGCATGATGAAAAAGCCGGCCACACCCCCCAAGACGAGCAAAACCAGCACGCCGCAGCCAATTCCTATTCCTTTAATCAGGCGCCTGCGGCGCTGCTCGGGTGTCAAGGATGGCAATGCCCTGCGGACCATAATTTCACCCGTTGAACTGGCTCATGGCTGTCGGCAAACCTTGGGTCAGAGCCACCTCGATGCAGTCGGCCGCTCGCGTTATGGCCTCATCGACGACAGGCCGCACATCCTCGGCAAAGGGAGACAAGACCCACTCGACAGCACGCTTTCCCTCGGGAGGCGAGCCAATACCCACCCGCAGCCGTGGCACTTCGGTTGTGCCGAAGACCTCTATAATCGACCGCAGACCACGATGGCCTCCGTCAGAACCACCGGGACGCAAACGAACCGCCCCCGGCTCTAGGTTCATGTCGTCGAGCACGATGATGAAGTTTGCGGGACGGATACGGAAGAAGACCGCGAGGCGAAGGGCCGCATCCCCGCTGGCGTTTACATAAGTTAGCGGCTGGGCAAGCACCACATCCACGCTCTTCACCCGGCCGCGCCCATATCGCGCCCTTAATCGTTCGCGCTTCAGGGCGATATCATGTCTACGGGCCAACTCGTCTACTACCCACCAGCCGATGTTATGCTTGGTGTGCGCGTACTCCGAGCCGGGATTCCCTATGCCCAGGACGCAATAGGTCATAGGTAGTGCTTGGTCTGAAGACGGACGTTAGGCTCTCTCGTCGGCCTCGCCTTCGTCCGGCTCCTCGCCCTCGGCCAACTCATGCGCGACTTCCTCTCCCGCCTCTGCCTCGGTCTCCACCTCAATACGAGGCGTCAGACAGGAAACGACGACTTCGTCGGTATCGGTTACTACCTCAATGCCCTCTGGGAGAACTAGATCCCTTACATGAAGGGTCTCGCCAAGGTGCAGATTGCTGATATCCATGTGCAGGTTGGATGGAATCGCCGTCGGCAGACACCGAACCGTAACCTCGTACAGAAGCTGGTCCACGACGCCACCATCGATCTCTGCGCCGGGGGCCTCTCCGGTGAGCACCAGGGGAACAGGCACCTCGACGTTCTCCGTCAAGGAGACCCACTGGAAGTCGATGCTCCGAGGGTTCCAGGTGACGGGATGGTGCTCGATACTCTTGACGATGGCGGCCACGCCCTCGTCTCCGGGCCGACCGTCGATGGTCAGATCGACCAGAGCATGCCCCAGGCGCCTCAGCCTGTGGACTACGTCTTCACCCACCGTCAGGGCCTGGGCCTCGCGGTGCAACCCATAGACCACGCCTGGTACTTGCCCCTGGGCCCTCAACTTGCGGGCGACACTTTTGCCGGTTTCCGTGCGGCTCCTTGCTTCCACTCGGACACGATCCATCGCAGGTTGTCTCCTTTGCGGTCTCAGAGCAGTCGTGGCTGCCTGTAGTGACTGTTGAGCAGACAGGCGCTGACCGACGCGTTGCTGTGAATGCGACCTATCGCGTCGGCCAGAAGCTGAGCCACGCTCAGAATCGTCAGCTTGCTGAAGCTCTTCTCAGGCGGCACCGGCACGGTATCGGTCACAACCACCGACGCTATCGGTGCTTCGGCAAGGCGCTGCGAAGCGTCCTTCGATAGGACAGCGTGCGTGGCGGCGCAGTAAGCCTCCACAGCTCCATGGTCGATGACGGCTTCCACTGCCTTGATCATGCTGCCACCTGTATCGATCATGTCGTCCAGTACTATTACGCGCTTGCCGGCAAAGTCCCCGATCACC
>JAKORR010000521.1 GCA_029777735.1 Armatimonadota bacterium
AGGCGTCTTGGTTCTCAACGCCCGTGACAAGAGAGCCATTGCCTGGATGATCGAGCAGGTGGGGTTTGTGGCGGTGCAGGAGGCGTGCGGTCGACTCGCAGGCCGGCGGCGGCTCTATCCGACCAATTTGGCCAAGGTGCTTGGCCTGACGATCCCCGATTCTGTGGTAATCACCCCAGCATCCGCCGCGCTGGAGCAGATACGCGAACTGCGGCGTCGATTTCCTGGGCTTGGCTAGTGAAGGAACAGCGCCGCAAGGTTCTCCTGCCTGTCTTTCAGTTGTCGGAAGTGACTACAGCGGAAGATCCACGCGCGCTCACTCGGGCCATCAAGCAGGGCAAGGGACGGCCTGCCCTGACCTACCACTATCGTTTTGTTTGGGACGATCATGCTGGACGGGGCTTCAACTACAACCTGTTTCCGGTCGTCCTGGACCGAAACGCCGTTCCTTGGCCGCTCGGCAGCCTCTTCATCCTGGCGCAGCTTGAGGCGGAAACGACCCCTGCCATGACGACCTACCAGAGCAGGGCGGACGACCTGGCCGCGTACAAGGAGTGGCTGGATACACAGAACAACCCCGACGACTTGTTGTTTCAGTTCCCCAAGATCAAGCTACGACGGCCGACCTACCGCTACCGGGGTTACTTGCAACAGCAGATTCAGGCACGCGTACTGGCACCGAGCACGGCGAAGCGACGCATCGGAACCGTCGTCTCTTTCTACCGTTGGCTGATTGCCAACAACTACTTCCAGCCCGAATACCCGCCGTGGGAGGAGACACAATACCAGCTTGCCTTCAAGACGACCGAGGGGGTGGCGGTCTCCAAAAGGGTGGTTAGCACGGACGTGGGCATCCGCGCGCCCAAGTCGGAAGACCCATTCGCCGGGACCATCCAGGATGGCGGCAAGCTGCGGCCCCTCACCGGCAAGGAACAGGTCTGGATTCTCGAAGCGACCGAGGCCAAGGGCAACACCGAGTGCTACCTGATACAGCTCTTCATGCTCGCCACGGGGGCGCGTATCCAGACGGCCAGCACGCTGCGCCTACGGCACTTCACCAGCCAGAACCCGCGATTCTCCAAGTTACTCACGGGCGACGGGGAGCTCTACAAGCTGAAAGCAGGGCCGGGGACGGGCATTGACACCAAGAACGATAAAACCGGCGTGCTGCAGGTCCCGCGCCCCCTCTATGAACTGCTGCACACCTATGCCCTGTCAAGGCGA
>JAKORR010000522.1 GCA_029777735.1 Armatimonadota bacterium
GGGATTACGTGGTGGACTTTCCTCACTACCTGCTGCCCTTTCCAAACCTGCGGGTGCTCAGGCCCAACATCCAGTTCTTTGTGCAGAACAACGTCAAGGGCATCTTCGAAGAGGGTGACTACAACACAGTCAACGGCGAATTCGCCAAGCTGCGCTCGTACATGATGGCCAAGTTCCTATGGAATCCCGACTACCCGTACGAGAAGGCACTGACGGAGTTCCTGGAAGCCTACTACGGCGCGGCCGCGGGACCAATTCGGCAGTACATCGACCTGCTGCACGACAAGGTGGAGGGGGAGAATCTGCACGTGATGATCTGGGCCAACCCCTCTGCCCCCTACCTGTCGGAGGACGTGCTGGCGCGCGCCAACGAGCTGTTCGAGGAGGCAGAGAAGCTGGTGAGCAGCGATCCGGTACTTCTGGAGCGCGTGGAGATCGCACGCTTGCCGCTGTACTACGTGGCGCTCGAGCGCTACAAGCCTCGGGCGGACCGCCTCTTCCGGCTGGTGGACGGGTTCTTCAGGCCCGAGGCGGACCCGGATTTGGAGGCCCTCTGGAACAATTTCTTGAGGATCAGCAAGGCCGCCAAACTGACCCACGTTGGCGAGGGCGACGGGCGGTCTCTGGCAATCTACACCAGCCGCAAGGAGCCTCTGGTGTCAGGCTACCGGCTGACCAGTCTGGAGGCACGGGACCTGCGAGTGCAGGTGGCGCCCGAACTGGGCGGCCGCGTGCTGACTCTCACGCATATTCCGTCGGGCCGGCAGCTTTCCTATCTGGGCGATTTGGGCGACCCAGGATACCCCGCGGTAGGGGGCTACGGCAGCCGTTGGCGCGACAATGCGCGTGGTCCGGGCGCCGCCGACGCCTTTGAGGCAAAGGTTGACGAGGGCGGCAAGGCCGTGACCTTGACGCGCGAGCTTGTGCGCGGAGTGAACCTTACACGCACCGTGCAGATGAGCGAGCCGGCGGCCGTCACTATCACGGACGCGCTGGTCAACGCCACCGACACGCCCCAGCCCCGACGCTACTGGATGACCTTGCCACTCTCCTGCGATCCTGGGAAAGTTGCGGCACTGGTCGGTGAGCAGTTGCGAGCCTTGGCGCCCCAGGAGAGCCTGCCCGTCGCAGGTCTAGCTCTGACACCCGAGCAGGCCGCCGCCGGCGTCGGCGTGCTTGTCGGCGACGGTCTGCTGCTGCGCTGGCGCGTGCAGGGCGAGGGCATGACGGGCGCGGGCCTCGCGCTTGATCCGACGCGCGGGGTGTTGACCCTGGCCGCCAGGATGGACGGCGAAATCGCGCCCAAATCCACTGCGCAGGCTGTGTGGAATCTGGAACTGGCGCAGTCTGAGCAAACAGCGCCAAGTACCGAAGCGGCAACCGCGGGGCTGGTGATCAGCCAAGAAGGCGAGTGGGGCCTATACAAGGAGCCGGACTTCGCGCGGGTGGACTTCGATCCCACCGCCACCAATGGCTTCGCGGTATGGATGGGCGGGCACCACTTCGAGTGGGCGGTCCAGTGGGCCTACCCAATCGCACGCGTGGAGGCAGGCAAGGCCTATGACGTGTACGCACGGGTGAAGGTGGCGCCGGCAGCGGGCAAGACCTCGGGCGAGGCCTTCACCGCGGGGGTGTACGACACGGTGGGCAAGAAGGGGCTCGGAGGCATCGCTCCCAAGCTGGAGGAGATGAAGCCTGGCGAGTGGCAGGTGTACAAGGTGGCGCGGGTGACGGTGGCAGAAGGCCATTACGTGTGGTTCGCACCCACGACACAAAAGGGAAACATCGAGGCAATGTGGGTGGACTGTATCTGGATGGTCCCGGCAGAGGAGTAAGGGAGTACAGGCAGGCGCAAGGAGCGACTGCTCGAGAGCGCAGATCCCGGTCGGCCTGGGGGGCAAGCCCAGCTTACCCTCAGGCCTCCGGCGGTTTCCCTTCGCCCTCCTGCGTCGCGTGCCGGAAGGCCTCGGGGATCACGGCCGGTGCTGTCCCCGCGCTGCAGTAGTCGATGCTCGCCCTTACCGACGCAAGGTCGTGATAGGGCAGCGAGACGTACAGCTCATCCTCCGCCACGGCCTCTGCCTGTCGCGCAGTTACGTCGCCGAAGCTCACGTTGGTCTTGCCCGTGACGAGGGGATAGGTGATTACCGCGCGGCAGAGGGCGCCCGTCGGGTCGCACTCCATCGGCAGGCCCGTCTCAAACACGACCAGGTTGACGAGTCGGGCGGCCTGCCAGGCGTTGCAGGTGATAACCACGATGTCGGGCCGCAGCGGTGCCTGGCACAGCGGCGCGAGGATGACCCGCTCCGCGATCCCAACGGGCGGCTGGGCCCTGGATAGCGCCGACATGCGGTGGATGGCCACGGGGCACGAAAACAGCTTCTCCCCATGCATCAGGAAGTCGCGCAGGTCCCTGCCTACACCCTCCGGCTCGGCCCTCAGGCCGAGGTAGCGAGACCCGCCCGGGCAGAGGGAATTCTCCGCGGTAAGCGCAATCGTCTTGCCGCGGGCCGCTAGCCCAAGGGCGCTGCACACGCGGCACCTCGGCATCTCAACGCCCTCGGGCGCCTCGTCCGTGTACACCACCGCCACGGGCGCCTTCCGCAGCCCGAGCACCTCTACGAGCCTGGTAGACCACTCGTGCCACTCCATTGATAGGCACCTCCCGGATGACAGTGCCCGTCAGTTCCGTGCCTACCTCGCGGTTTCCTTTCTGCGGCGCGGCTACCCGGGCCCGAAAGGGCAACCTGGCGCAAGCCCCGCCAAGCCCTACCCTTACCCCTGTGGCGTCAAAACTTCACCCCTGCGGACGAGGAAGCCGCTGTTTCCGGCTCACCTGGAAGCCAAGAGGTTACACTTCATCCCTGCGGAGGAGGAAGCCGCCTGGTACCACAAAGAAAACTCCGGGCGCTGACCTACTCTCCCACCCCCTCGCAGGGGCAGTACCATCGGCCCTGGCGGGCTTAACGACCGTGTTCGGAATGGGAACGGGTGTGGCCCCGCCGGTATAAGCACCCGGAAAACTACCGTTGGCCAGCAAACTGCCTGACCGGATATTCAGTTGTACCCAAGGTGAACGGGTCCTCGGAGGGACCTGCAGGATGTACCCTGACAAATGCATAGCGTGGGATCGGAAGAATCGGACGCTCGGTGGCTAAGCGCTCGGCCTGTTAGTACCGCTCGGCTTAGACCATTACTGGCCTTACACCTGCGGCCTATCAACCTGGTAGTCTCCCAGGGGCCTTGCAGGTTAACCCTCGAGGAGGCCTGGTCTTGGGAGCGGCTTCCCGCTTAGATGCTTTCAGCGGTTATCCGTTACGGACACGGCTACCCTGCGTATCCCACTGGCGTGAGAACAGGTACACCGGAGGTCCGCCCACCCCGGTCCTCTCGTACTGGGGGTGGCTTCCCTCAAGCCTCCAACGCCCACGGCAGATAGGGACCGAACTGTCTTACGACGTTCTGAACCCA
>JAKORR010000523.1 GCA_029777735.1 Armatimonadota bacterium
CAGCACCTCGGTGATCACCCCAGAGACCTCTGCGGTGACATCGTAGAGCACGCTCATCGACTCGATAGCGCCGAGGACCTGGCCATCCCGCACCGCCATCCCCACGGTGACGGGCGGGCACTTGGCCGACGCGCTCTGATGAAAGAAGCCCACGAGTGGAGAGCGGACCACATATTCGTCAACCGTCGGGGCTTCCACCACCTCCGGCTGGGGCGCCTCGACGGCAAAGGCGCGTCGAACCACCAACCGGCGCGTTCCCTCGCGCAACGTCATCTCTGTCACCGTGCGGCTGCTGCACACAGCGGCGACCAACTCAGCGACTTGTGTCAAATCCATTGCTTAGATCTTTAGCTTGAAAAAGAGATACTCCCAGAAGCGCAGGACGTAGGTGAGCGCATACACGCCAACACAGGCGAAGATCAGCCACTTCACCAGTGGATTCGTGAACGTCTCGTGGAGCACCCCAGTATTTACCTGTCCGAAAGCCACTGCCTGAACGCCGCGTGCCGCCCATTGACAGAAGCTCGCATACGTCTGCTCAATCGTTTCCTGGAAGAACCAGAACGCGCCCACCACCAGGGGTACCGACAGCGGCGCCACATAGCGGTGCTTGATCCTCTGGTGCTCCAGGAAGATGAAGCAGTTCTTACACTTTAGACGTTTGCCGATCGTACTCCTGCCCCCACCGCCTGCGCCCGGCAAATACTCGAGGATCTGTCTTTCCTTCGCGCCCGCCGCGGTCTTCTCGCCACCCATCAGCGCGGCGGTGATGATATCATCATCACAGAGGCAACCGCGCTTCTTCCTCCAGCACGTGGTACGCTCGCGGTAGCGCGGGCAGCGATCGCGGATGAAGGGCCGGCAGTAGGGAAGCTGCCAACAGGGGCTGAAGGGGTGGACGATGCCCGCCTGCTTGCGCGCCGCGCGCCGCGTGACGCTATCGACCCCGTAACCGGCCAGACCGGTGTGCAACTGTTTCAGGAGCGTGGGGATGCCATGGATGGCAGCCGCCCACAGCAACACCTGGCCCACGCGCGTCAGCGTCCCCAGGAGGAGGGTGGCAGCGGCGTTGCCGTGCATCGCGGGGCCAAGAACCTGGGCGAGCCCGAAGGGCGAGCCAAAATGGAGCGCCACCCCGATGAGCGCCAGGATAGGCGCCAGCCTATCGAACTCCCAGAGGTAGAGCAGCGTGTAGATCACGACGACCAGCGCCGCAACCACCAGAATCGTGGACGCGACGTTGAGGTTGCCCACGATCTTCGCCGCCTGGGCAGGGGCCTGATGGACAAGCTTCGGGTAGGCAGCCACGTACCCGGAGAAGAGCGCGTAGAGGATATAGACCAGGATCACTACCAGCGCGAAGCCGGCGAGGGAGGCGACCTTGCCGAGGATGGCGGAAACGAGGTCCG
>JAKORR010000524.1 GCA_029777735.1 Armatimonadota bacterium
AGTGGGTCCAGTATGTCCACTGTGATCCTGCCGCCATCGTGGGTCGCAGCGTTGAGCTCCAGTCGCCGGCCGGAGAAGACAATGGGGACCGTGGTCAGCGTGCCTCCCTCGGCTGGCGCGTCCACGGAGACGAAGCGATCCAGCGGCCAGATAGCCAGCCCGATGCTGCTAGTGAACCTGCTCAGCCTGCCCGTGTTCTCATACACGCAGGGCGTTCCGTGCGTATAGTTGCTGCCCTGGTAGTACAGCCACACCTCGTCGCCCACGCGCAGGGCACTAGCTGCAGTGTTGAACCAGCCGCAGTCCCACTCGCCCATCTTGCCCCGCGGTATGCACGGCACGCGGAAGGGCCTTTCCCACTCCGCCAGGTCCCGCGAGACGGCAAGCTGAATCTCGCTCGGGCCCTCTTGGTTGTTCTTGTAACGGTTCATAGCATTGATGGTGAACACCCACGGGAAGGCGATGGTGCAACTTTCCTGCGTGTAGGCGCCGACGCCGTAGAACTCTGTCCTTACCTGTGAGGGATCATCTGGCACGTCTAGGATCGGACGCACCTCCTCGATCCGCGCGAAGGATCCAGCGTCGTCGCGCAGGTCCGGGAAGATAGCAGGCCTGGGCTTGCTCCAATTGACGAAATCGGTGCTGGTGATGATGTAAAAACAGCGCCGGTTGTGACCACGCACGTCAGTGCCGATCTTGGGAAGAGCCACATATAGCTTGCGCTCGCGGTCGTAGTAGCCCGTGATGACGTCGGCACCTGGCGAGATGGGATCCTGGCTGAAGTCAGTCCAGGTGAGGCCGTCGGGCGAGACCTTGGTGTGGTAGCCGCGCCGCCGGCAGTCCCAGCAGATCATTTTGTAGCGACGGCTGGGATCGGGGTCGTTGTTATCCTTGATGACGCTCGCCAGGTGCGCGTCGCCCACAACGCAGTTGTGCTTCTCGACCTTCGCCGACGCGGCGGTGCCAACGAGAGGTTTCTCCCAATGGACGCCGTCGCGGCTGGTGGCGTAGAAGGTCGGTGCGCCACAGCCGAAATACCCAGGCGCCTCAGCCAGATACCACATTTTGAACAGCTTTTCTTCCTCGTCATAGATGACGCTGCCGTAGATCTCCAGACGCCAGCCTTCCCATGGCTTGTCGACCTTGATGAGCGGGTTGTCAGGATGCTTCCGCGCGGGATGGAGCGTGAAGCTCACGCCTTGGCTCGACCGCACAAGGACATGGTCGATAAACAACTGGGCTTTGCCACCGACGTCAAAGGGGCTGACGCACAGAGCAGTGGCTGCCTGGGCATCGGACATTAGCAAACCCTCCCCTATAGCGAAATACCCCGCGATTTGTAGTGCGGGGAGCAGTAGTACGCAAGCTATCGTCAACCGCAGTCCTCGTACTCGTGTCAAAACAGTTCCTCCCCACTGCTGGAGCCCCGGTGAATAGCCAGCCAGTGGTTCTAGAGGTGTTCTACCAGCCATAGCGTTCGGGGCCCCAGGGGCGCCGGACCAGCTCTTGCTTGGCCAGGACTAATGTGCCGTGCGGTACATCGTCGTACAGAATGACGCCCGGCCCGACGCAGCTATAGGCGCCCACCTTCACGCCCGGCATCAGGATCGCATTGACGCCTGTGCGGGTGTAGTCACCAACGTAGGCCACATTCGCGCCCACCTCGGGTACTTCCTTTC
>JAKORR010000525.1 GCA_029777735.1 Armatimonadota bacterium
CGAAGGAGCGGCACCGCAAGATAGATATCAACTCCTTCACCTCTCCCTGTCCCTCGCCCGGCAGGGTGTAGGGCCGGTACAGGGGAGCACCTGGTCCACAGCCGTCGCACACGTAGAGCTGCCCAATGCATGGCTTGAAGGAACACTTGTAGAAGGTCTGCAGGAAGGGCCTCTCGCCAGCTTGAGCGAAGTGCGCCGGGTTGAAGGCCAGCTCCGCAACGTCCGGTCCGAGCCGACCGAGTAATGCGGCACAATTCTCGCCCCGCGCCAGCAGGGAGCCAGGAACGTTCTCGATCATTAGCCCCAAGCCTGCAGCCCGGGCTGCAGGCCGCAGCTCCTCGATGAACTTCGCCGCCTCTTCGAACAAGCCCGGAGATGGATCTCCTTGCAGTGGCCCGGGCGTCAGTATCAGCTTGTGGCCCCCCAGTCGCTCCGTGAGGATCAGTACGTCGCGCAGCGAGGGTTCGTTCCCCGGCACCCACTCCTCACTGGGTAGACGCCAGGCCACGGTGTGCAGGCGCATCTTGGTGTCGCTCAGGGCCTCGGCGGCTGCGAGCTGCGCTTCCTCGCCACCCACCACCAACGCCGCTGTCAGGTCCGGACCCAGCTCCACATCCTGAACCCCCACAAGCCGCAAGGTCTCTAGGCTACTCCTCAGCTCCGCCGGCTCGGCGCCTACGTCGTCCACCACGGCTGTCAGCGTGAAGCTCTCGGCCGCCAAGCGCACCCGTCTTATCGCGGCGCGCTGGCGCAGGCAGTCCACGCAGCGCGGGTTGGTACACAATACGGCGGCCGGATCGGCACGCAGGGCCGATAGCTCGAGCTCCACTGTCTGGCCCGCATGCATCAGCCGACACACGGCTGTGCCCACCTGTCCCACCCGCATCGCCCCTCCTTCCAGAAAAAGGCGATCCAGCCCAATGAAGTCGCGGTGAGGTCCTGGGAACCTGCAGAGCTGCTTGAGGCGAATCTCGCCGCCCGAAGGGTCCTTGTACTCACGCTCTATGGTACTTAGGTAGGGCGCGTCGATGATGTCCTCGGGATAGTGAAGCAGGGTGTTGCGGTCCTGGTCCAC
>JAKORR010000526.1 GCA_029777735.1 Armatimonadota bacterium
AGGGCTTCCTCCTGCCCTAGGGCGAGGGCCAGTTGGCGAGCAGCCCGTGAGGACCGCTCCAGACGAGCCAACTCCTCTACGCCTATCAAAGCCGCGACGGGCCGTTCCCGGCGCTGGATAACGAAGCGCTCACCAGACGCCGCCCGGCTGATCAGCTCCGAGAAGCGGGCCTTCGCCTCAGCCACATTGATGGTCCCCATATCACCTCGCGGTTGTGGTCATTATGACCCATTCGCTAGAAGTGTAGCATGGGCGCGGTCGGCACGCATCCCGATCAGGGCTAGGAAGGCTGCGGGTGCTCCTGAGGGCACCAGGAAGCCCTCGACTCAAGTCGGGGCTGCTGGGCCTGACGGCCGGGCGTCCAGGTTTCACAGCAGAGCTGTGAACGTGGTCACGGCTGCGCCGTGACCGTCCTGCGCCGACGCCGAAAGCCTTGTTCATCCCGCCTCGTCCCGACTGCGAGCGACACATTCTGCGTCGCCACCACACCCACACGATCCGTTGCACACCCGTACAGCGTTGCTCGCTCCGCGTTCCGCGTCCGCGCACCCGGCACCACATTCACAGCTCTGCTGTGAACCCTGGACGCCCGACCGAAGGCCCCCTAGCCCCGAACTCACCCGCGGGCCCTTCCTACGCTCCAGATCACACGCAACCTCAGCCCCTGACCCACCCGATGGCGTCACTCCTCTAGTGCGGGTATCAGGTGGCCTTCGGCGTGGTGCTCCTTTTGCCGCCTGATGTACTCCTTGACCACATCTAGGTCCTCCGGGCTTAGGCTGTAGGCGCCGTAGTGGCCTTGCCATTTGAACCGCCCTGGCGTTAGCACCTCATTGGCGAACTTGGACGAGGTCCCCTTCACTTGCGTCACGAGGTCGGACACGGCTAGGGTCGGGGGGATCGAGACCAGCAGGTGAACGTGTTCTGCGGTCCCACCGATAGCGTGTACGGTGCAGCCCATGTCCTGAGCTTCCGCTTCCATCGCCCGATGGAGGCGGCGCTCACAGCCAGGCTCGATGATGGGCAGGCTGTCCCAGGTTCGCCAGACTACGTGAACGCAGAGGTTGACGCTGTTGTGTCTCAACCCCGGCCTCCATCCGCCAAGGCCGCAGGGCAAGCTTTCCGGCGTCGGCCTTCGCCGACGCCCGGCCAAAGGCCCAGCAGCCCCGAATTCCATTCGAGGGCTCTCCGACTCGCAATGACTCAGAGCCCGCCTACTCCCCGTCCAGTTGCCCAGCGGCGCGCATCTTGGCGCCGTAGTCCTCCAGGGCAGCCCTCTCCTCCTGGGTGAGCGTAGGCCGCTCGGCCACCACCTTGGCTACCTCCTGGAAGAGAGCCACGTCTCGCAGGCCCACCAGCACCACGCCCAC
>JAKORR010000527.1 GCA_029777735.1 Armatimonadota bacterium
ATTTGTGGCCCAAAACTCGACCATGTCCGTCTCGCCGGGCAATACGAGGACGTTAAAGCCAAGATTGCGCATCAGCCGCTTGGTTTCTTCGAAGGAGGCCCGGCCGGTGGTGGCCAGGCCGATAAAGAGTCCTACAGCGGCCGCGACGGCAAGCGTCCCCAGGAGAAAGGAGAGGAAGCGATACCGAATCTCACTGAGCACAAGTCGAGGAAGCGACATACTCACGAACTCCTATGATGACGTAGAAGGATGACCACTCCGCCGAGAAGGGCCACCAGGAGCAGGGCGCCGGCGACGGCGAGGACAATTCGCAGGCCATGCCGCTCGACGGAGGGGTTGGGCACGCGGAGGTCAACGCGGGGCGCGTCCTCGGCGGCCGTGGTTTCTGAGGCAGGCTCTTCCGGGCCAAAGCTGAACTCGATATAGCCACTGGCTGGGTCCTGGGGCGGCCCTTCGGCGAAGCGGTTTAGGTCCTCCAGGTTCGGTGAAGACCAGTCGGCCTTGGGATTGCGCAGGAGCAGCCAGGCTCCCGCCAGCGTGTTGAGCACTGCAGGGTTATTGGCATCGAAGCCCAGCCGGTCACGCACCTGTTCCTGAAGGCTCTTGCCCCAGAGGAGCGGCGCCGCCGGGCCCAGAATCCAGCGGGGATCGCTGGTACACGTGCAATTCTTACCCAGGAAGCGGAAGAGGTTCACGAGAAGCGTAGACGTGAGCTTGTCGGCTGGGAGAACGGGGCCCAGGCGACGGGCCATGCCAAAGACGACGGCGGCTCGGGGACGGCTCGTGTCCCCTTCGTCCAGGCCTAGGCTCCAGGCCAACACTTCCTCGCCGGTTAGGCCTTGGGGCAAGACCAGTAGGTACGGCGTCTTTGAGATGCGCTGGCCCATCTCGGTTGCAGCACCAGTGACCGTGCGTGCCGCGGCTTTGATTGTCTCGGCCAGGGCCGAAGTTTCCGAAGCGTTCTTGCCTGGCGCCAAAACAACCGCGCACCAGTGTGGGACCAAGTGCTGGGCCAAGTCATCGCGGGCCGGTGACAGTGCGACCTTACGCACCAGCGCGCTCACCGTCTCCTGCGAGGGTGCTTGCAGGCCCGGGTCGGGCAACACCATCACCCGTTCGCGTGGGGACAGCAACACCGCGGCGGGAAACTCTTTGGGAGCAGCCTCGACCACGAGACTAGCCATCCGCCGCCTCTCGGTGTCGCCCGGGTCGTCAAGATCAAGAACCGATGCCTCGATATTGGAGTCCCTCAGGTACAGGTCGGCGGCCTCGGCTAGCCAGGCTGCCAACTGCTTCTTGCCTGGCGTATCCTTACGCACTACAACCAGCAGTCGGTAGGGATTGGGTTCACGCACGATGAATCCCGCGTCGCGAATGGCGTAGGGGCACGCAAGGGCGCTTGGCGGCGTCACCGCCTTGGGGAGAACTACTGCTGCCAGGACGGTCACTGGGATCAGCCGTCCTGGCAGACTGTAGCGTGCTGGGAAAGCTCTCGGACGAAGTGTGGTGATCGTCGCACCTCCGGCTTCAAGCTTGTGCAGACCGCCGCGTGGCCGCCGTAGAAGCCCTCGTTTCGTTTTCTGCGCCTAACATGCTACTGGTGAGCGCAGATGGCGGCAAGTCCCAGCCGCGACCTGTCACCCGGGTGACACAGATGCTCGGTCTCCAAGCGGGCACCGTTCCCAGAGTCCTGGTGGGGGCTTTGTTCCCGTCACGGGCTTTGCCCCGAACGAGTATCTGCCAGTAGAGCAAAACGCACCAGGGCCTCAGCGGCACCGAACGATCAGCCGTGCGGCCCGCTCGCGCCAGGCGTCCAGAGTCTCCGAGTCGACATCCGCAGGGCGCACGCTCCAGGGCATCTCGGCGGTGAGCCTGTCCAGCTCCTCCTGGGCCCGGCGGCCTGCGTCGCCGGTGAGTCGCGAAGCCGCGGCCCGCGCGGTATACAGATACCGGAAGTCGTTGGCCCCGTGGCGTATTCCCTCCCACTGCGTGGTGGGAAGGGGCGGCCCGTCACCTTCCGTCGGGTAGACGATCATGGCGTCCTTGGCCTCGCGGTGGCCCTCGCCGTCGAAGTCGTTGAAGGCGTCGTCTTTAGGGCGCAGGAAGGTCCAGCTCCATCCGCCCTCGGCCCCCGAGATCCACAAGCCGCAGCCCGTGATCCACCGGTTGGGCAGCATTGAACCCTCCTGGCCCTGATACGAGCCGCTGCCGTAGTACCACAGGCGGTCTCCCGACTTCTCACAGTCGGCGCGGGCCTTCTGGTTGGCCAGCCCGCTGCCCAAGACGAAGCTGACGGACCAGCACCGCACGTCCACATAGGGATCCAGGGGACCGTTGATCAGCGCTAGGTCCAGCGCTGTCGTGAAGGTCGTCAAGCCCGCTCCTTTGAGGAGGGACAGGAGGTGGACAGCACCTTCGCCGCCGGGCCCATGTGGCTCATCGATGGTGTGGTACACAACCTCACCCCAGTCGGCCGCGCGGGCCAGCCGGTCGAAGTGCAGGACGATGTCGCGGGCCACTTGGTCCCACTTCTCTTGGCTCTCCCGCTTTGCGTCGATCAGCCTGTTGGTCATGGTTTCCAGGTCTTGGAAGCTGAACACCGTCGGGGGGCGCAGCCCACACTCGCGCGCCAGGTTCATGTAGCGCACGAAGTCTCCAGCGTTGATCCGGAGGCGGTCGTTCACAAGCTCCACAGTACTGTGTTTGAGGGGGTACATCATCAGGCTGGTGATACCGTGGGAGACATAGTCACGCATTTCCGCCTCTATCTTCGCCTCATTGTACGTGCGCCAGCGTGAGGAGTCCGTGTAAAGGCCCCAATGATATTCCTGGGGGGCCGCAAGCTCGAAGGGATAGACTTGTACCTCGACTGGCCTGGTTAGCCGGTGGGCGTCCGCGGTGATGGTGAGCTTGCCGCGATACAGCCCCGGGGGAGCGTGGAGCGGCACGTGGAGGGTCAGCCACAGGAGCGAGGGCTGGAGCTCGCGCAGGGCCCAACTTGTTTTCTCTTCGAGAAGCTCTGGCACAATCCAGCAGTTGCCGGAGCGCCAGGAGGTGCGCTGGGCCCAGTAGCGCGCCACGCGGAAGTCAAAGAGGCTGGAGGTGAGCGAGGCGCCCTTCGGGCCCTTAAGGTCGGACAGCGACGCAGAGACAGCAGCGACGTCCCTGGTCGCTATCAGCACTGCTACTGCCGAGCGGCTCTCGCCCTGGGCGGCCGCCGTCGCCAGCGGTCGCGTTAGATCCTCTGGCGAGGGGAGATAGCCGTAGGGCATGGCGTCCTGGACCTGAGGAACAGCCAGGGCCACAGGTCCAGTCTCCCACATGCCTGAACAGGGCGGAAGCGTCGTGGTGGGGCCTACTTCTGGAAGCACTTCGCCCCTGTTGACCACCCAGTGCGTCCGCTGCCAGGACACCGGCTGGGGGGAGTCAGGGCAGCGGACTTTGAACAGCCACTCGTAGGTACCGTCGGCCAGGGGCGCGGACGATACGGCTGTCCAGAGCCCCTCGCGGCGCTCCAGCGGCTCTTGCGTGGCAATCCGCACGGCCTCTGGCCCCTGGGGGTCCTCTGACAACCCACACCGATACAGCTCGGCGGAGAGAAACAGCTCCGCGCCTTCCATCCCCTCCAGCGCCAGCCTGGCTTCGACCGGACTGTCGGGCGTCTTGGGGTAGGAGAGGGCCAGATCCAGGAGGGGTCGGACACCGCCGGTGTACAAGATGCCGTTGCGCACCTCAACGGGAGCGGTTGTGGCGGTCAAGACGGCTCCTGAGGTATCGAGCAGGCTTGCCTTCACCTGGTAGGCGGCGGAGGCGAGATTGGGCAGCTTGATGGATGCCTGCGTCTCGCCGGGTGCGGTTTGCGCCTGTTGGAGGAGCTTTCCGTGTTGCTCCAGCCGGAGGACTAGGCTGGAGCCGGGTGCAAGGTTGGGTGCCGTGAGCCCGACCCTGAGCACCGCGTCGTCGACGGAACGCAGCAGTGTGGGCTGGTGGTTCAGGCCGTAGCAGAAAGGAACTAGAGCGCCGGTCTCCGCTAGGAAGACGTAGGGAGCTACGTCGCCTTCCAGTGCCAGAAAGACGTCCTCGATTATGCCTTCTGAGGCTTTTGAGAGGACAAGCTTCCAGACTTTGCCTGTGCTGGAGGCGGGCCTGGCCGTGAGGCGGGCTGTTGTGCCCTTGAGGGCCTCGGCGCTTGCGACTTCGCGGCCAGAAGGGTCGAGAATCGCAGCCCTTGCTGTCTCGGCTTTGCTCTGTCCCCAAACTGCCACGGTGAACTTGAGCGCGCCGGCGGGCACGAAGAAGAACAGTTCTCCGCCGCCCACTAGGTGCAGCGGGTGAGTTGGTGACACCTCGACGGCAAGGTGCTGCGGAATCGTCAGGAAACGATAGACGTTCGCCCCGGCGTTCGCGGAGAACGACACCAGCCCGGTCTTTCCCGGACGGAAGCGAAGTTCAGCCGTCTCTCCCAGGTCGGCCTTGGCGACCACCTTGGCGGTCTTATCGCCTGGGTAGGTCAACACAAGGCCGTCGGTGTAGCGCCCCAGTTGGCAAGCCTCGGCCTTGACCAACAGTTCACGGTCAGCCTGCGTCGCCCAGGTCCAGAAGAGGTGGGGGCCGCGCAGAGCCGTCGCTACGGGTGCCACCTCTGGGGCCTGCGCCGAGAGGGGCACCAACTCGCCCATCACACCCGAATTCTGCGCCCAGACCGGCAACAGGGCTAGGCACCAAGCCGCCGCCAGCAGACAACAGACGGAGAGGCCTTTCGTCACGGCCATCACTCCCTTGTCATCAAGCGATAGTAGACTTCACTGGCGGCACACACTTGCTGCAGGTCGACCCACTCGTCAGCCGCGTGGGCCTGGGCTATGTTGCCGGGCCCTAGCAGTATCGCTGGCATGCCCCTAGCAGCGAACTTCGAGGCGTCTGAGCCGTAGTGGACGCAGGTAATGAGACCCTCGCCGAGCACTTCCCCAACGATGCGCTGGGCCCTCGCCGCCAGCTCTCTGTTGTGCGTGCGGGACAGCGGCAAATCGGCCAGTATTAGTTGCGCTTCGTAGGCGAAATCCGGCCCCAAGCGGCTTTGCAGGAACCGCTGCAGGTGGTCCTCGGCATGGTCGAAGCTCTCGCCGGGCACCAGGCGACGGTCAACGAGGATCTCGCAGTAGTCAGGCACGATGTTGGGCATGTGGCCGCCGCGGATGACGCCGACTGACAATGTCGGTCCGCCCAGCTGGTCCTCGCCCGGCTGCTCGGCAAGTTCTCCCGCGTATTCCTCAAGTGTGGATACGAGCCGCGCCATCTTGTAGACCGCGTTGTCGCCCAACTCAGGGCGTGCACTGTGCGCGGCCCTGCCCCGCACGATCATCTGCCAGCGCATGGCGCCCTTGTGAGCGACTACTATCTGGAGCTGTGTGGGCTCACCTACCACCACCTCGTCGGCTCGCAGGCCGCTGCGAACCATGGCTTCTACACCACGGAAGCGATACTCTTCATCTACCGCGGCCGCCAGCACGACTGAGCGCACCAGAGGGCTTGGGTCCTGAGCCGCGCGGGCGAGGGCGTGGAGCATGGCGGCCAGGGAGGCCTTCGCGTCGCAGGCGCCGCGACCGTACATCCGCCCAGCCCGCAGCTTGGGCGTGAAGGCTTCGGCTTCGTCACTCAGGGGCGATACCACGTCCATGTGGGTTTGCAACAGGAGTGTTGGGCGGTCCGAGACCTGGAGGCGCGCGATCACGTTGGGCCGGCCTGGGAGCACTTCCTGGAGCTCCACTTGGAGGCCCAGATCCTCACAGAAGTCCCTCACGAAGGCCGCCACACGCGCTTCGCCCTCTGTGGGTGCCTCGGGCTCGTGGGTGCCGGGGTTGACCGAGGGGATGGCCACCAGCTCGGCCAATAAGTCGGCTACATCGGAGGCTGCCATCAAGAATCACCTGGGTGATACTTTCCCTCCTGTGCGCGGGGGTCCTTTGCGTGGCGGATGGAGCGGCCCAGCCCAGCGCACATCAGGTTGAGCAGCGACGCCGAGGCAACGAGATCTTCCCTTAGTCCTTGGGAGCCGAGGAAGGAGGCGGCAAAAGAAAATGGTCGGGGCGGGCGGATTTGAACCGCCGACCTCACGGTCCCGAACCGTGCGCGCTGACCAAACTGCGCCACGCCCCGACCAGCAAGGGAAGTATTCTAGGTGCGGGCTGTCCTGTCAAGCGATTCCAGCAAGGGCCTGTCAGTATCACGCCTCGGGCAGTGCGTGCCCCGTGATACGCTCGTAGGCCTGCAGGTAGAGAGCGCGGGTTCTGGCGATTACGTCCGGCGGCAGTTCTGGGCCTGGCGGCTCCTTGTTCCAGCCTGTGCTTTCCGTGTAGTCGCGCACGTGCTGCTTGTCGAACCCGTCCTGGGAATGGCCGGGTTCCCAGCGGCTTGCGTCCCAGTAGCGAGACGAGTCGGGGGTGAGAATCTCGTCGACCAGAATCAACTTGCCGTCAGCAAGGCCGAATTCGAACTTTGTGTCCACGAGGAGAAAGCCTCGCTCGGCAACGTAGGCGGCGGCGAAGTTGTAGAGCTGCAGGCTCAGATCCTCGATACGACGGGCCAAGTTGGCGCCGAGGATCTCTGCGACCTGCGTCCTGGTGATCTTTTCGTCATGCCCAGATTCGGCCTTGGTTGTCGGTGTAAAGATGGGCTCAGGGAGCTTGTCGGCCTCGCGCAGGCCGGAGGGTAGGTCGTGGTCACCAATCCTGCCGGTGGCCTTGTACTCTTTCCAAGCCGACCCGGCCAGATAGCCGCGAACTACGCACTCGACAGGCACCACTTCGGCCTTGCGCACCCACATCGACCTGCCGCGCAGCATGTCAGCGTAGGGCTGCACCGGCTGGGGGAAATCCTCCACCCTCGCGCTCAGCAGGTGATTGGGGACCAGGTGAGCGGTTTTGGCGAACCAGAACAGCGAGAGGCCCGTGAGCACACGGCCCTTGTCGGGTATGCCCGACGGGAGCACCACGTCGAACACCGAGATACGGTCGGTGGCGACTATAAGGAGGCCGTCGCCGTAGTCGTATACGTCGCGTACCTTGCCTGATCGCCGCGCCAGGGCGCCGGGCAGGTTGGTCTGCAGCACTATCTGCGCTCGGTTCTCACCCATCGACTGCGTTCCCCCTGCGCCGCCCTAGCCCTGTATTGCGACTGGCTTGGCGACCTTGGTATCTGGCCGAGTTGAGGCCAGGCCCAACAGATCGACGATATACTCTACATCCGCCGGGACCGGCTCGGGTTCTTCAGCCATCTCCACGGCCCGGTCGGGGTCCTTGAGCCCGTGGCCGGTAAGCGTGCAGACGACGGTAACCGGATCCGTGCCGAAGTAGCCCTCTCCCGCGAGCTTCCGTATGCCCGCGACGCCTGTGGCTGAGGAGGGTTCGACGAAGATGCCCTCCATGGAGGAGAGGTCCTTGTAGGCCTGCAGAATCTCGTCATCAGTGAGTGCTCGGAAGAGTCCGCCCGACTGCTCCACAGCCTGGCAGGCGTCCTTCCACCGAGCTGGATTGCCGATGCGTATGGCCGTGGCCACGGTTTCGGGCTTCTCCACTGGGCGGCCGAGGCAGAGGGGCGCCGCGCCAGCGGCCTGGAAGCCTAGCATTGCGGGCAGACTGTCAACAAGCCCCCTTTCCTTGTACTCCCTGTAGCCACACCAATAGGCCGTGATGTTGCCGGCGTTGCCAACGGGCAGGGCGTGGAAGTCCGGAACGCCCCCGAGCGTGTCACAGACCTCGAAGGCTGCGGTCTTCTGACCTTCCATACGGTAGGGATTCAGCGAGTTGACCAGGGCCACGGGGTAGTTATTGGTGATGGCCCGCACCACAGCTAGGCAGTCATCGAAGTTGCCATCGACGGCGAGGGTTCGCGCGCCGTAGGCTAGGGCCTGGCTGAGCTTGCCCAGCGCGACATAGCCTGCGGGTATGAGGACCACAGAGGTCATGCCCGCGACGGAGGAGTAGGCCGCTGCCGCTGCCGAGGTATTGCCTGTGGAGGCGCACATGGTGATGCGGGCACCGGCTTCCTTGGCCTTGCTAATAGCCATTGTCATGCCACGATCCTTAAAGGACCCTGTGGGGTTCACGCCCTCGTACTTGAAAAACAACCGAAGTCGCCCTGGCAGCGACGGCCCGATCACGCGGCTTGGGATCAGAGGCGTGCCTCCTTCGAGCAACGTGATGATGGGCGTGTCTTCGGTGACCGGTAGGAAGTCGCGGTACTCCTCGATCACGCCCCGCCAGGGCCACTGATGAGGGGTCACTTTCGCCATGTTGCTATCTCCACTTCTCGTGTCCCAGGAGCAGGTCGGTCAGTCTTTGCAGACAGGACTTGACGGGCCTAGGGTTCAGAGCGGATCCTTCTACTCCCTAATCCGCGGGCTGTTCCATCACCCGGATCCGGCTGGCAAGAGCCTTGACCACGTCCAACGCCTCGATGCTCGCCAGAGCAGTGTCGAGGTGTCCCTCGGGGCAGGCGTGGGTTACCATAACGATCTCGGCGGTGTGGTGGTCGGTGTCGAGTTGAATCACGGAGGCGAGGGAGACGCCAGCCTCGCCGAAGGCCGTGGCTATCTTGCCGAGGACGCCGGGCCTGTCGGCGACCCGGAGGCGCAGGTAGGTACTGGTGACGACCTCCTCATTGGGAAGGACGTCGGCGTCGGCCATGCAGGTGCAGAGAACTCGGCCGCGGCAGTTGTTGATGATGTTACGGGCCGCCTCAATCACGTCGCCCGCGACGGCTGCGCCTGTAGGCAGGTCGCCTGCGCCGCGGCCGTAGAGCATCACATCACCACAACCGTCGCCGTGGACAAAGACGGCGTTGAAGGAGCCACGCACAGAGGCCAAGGGGTGATTGCGGGGTACCAATGCCGGGTGGACACGCAGTTCGACGCGCCCATCATGCCGCCTCCCCAGGGCCAGCAGCTTGATAACGTAACCCATCTGCTGCGCGTACTGGATATCGGTTGGTGTGATGCTACGTATGCCCTCGGTGTGAATGCTCTCGACACTGGCGCGTAGCCCAAAGGCGATGGCGCAGAGAATCGCGAGCTTGTTGCGGGCATCCAAGCCATCGACGTCGGCGGTAGGGTCGGCCTCGGCATAGCCCAGACGCTGGGCCTCGGCGAGCACCTCCTCGAAGGGCCGTCCTTCCTCCATCATCCGGGTAAGTATGTAGTTGGTCGTACCGTTGACGATGCCCAGGACAAGGTCAAGGTGACTGGCTTCGAGACTCTCCTTCAGGGCACGAATGATTGGAATCGCGCCGCCGACGGCGCCCTCGAAGAACAGGTCTACACCGCTGGCGGCCGCCAGATCGAACAGCTCGGCTCCGTGCTTGGCGATCATCTCCTTGTTGGAGGTGACAACACTCTTGCCGGCAGCCAGAGCTGCCCGGACCAGATCGAGGGCCACACCTACACCACCGATCGTCTCCACGACAATGTCAATTCTTGGGTCCTGGATGACGGCTAGGGCGTCCGTGGTACGGATCTCGGCGGGGGGATAGGTGGGGCGCTCACGCTGCCACTCCACATCGGCTACCTTCGCCACGCGGATACGGGCCCTGGTGCGGCGCTCTATCTCCTCCCCGTTCTTGAGGAGGAGGCGATAAAGGCCGCCGCCCACGACGCCGAAACCGAGAATTCCGATATTGACCTGCCTGGGCTCCATTGTCCTGCCCTCCGACCGGCAAGTGACTCGTCTTACCGCGACAGCTATTGTCCAACGCGCACTAGCATCAGCCGCTCGTCGGCCTTGACCGACTGCTGATTGCTTACCACAATCCGGACGATGACACCGTTGACCGGCGATTCGATTTCACTGAAGACCTTCATGGCCTCAATCAGGCCCACCACCTGACCACGCTCCACGACATCTCCCTCTTCCACGTAGGGCGGGGCATCTGGGGAGGGCGCCCTGTAGAACACTCCGTTCATCGGCGCCAGCAGAGGCACGATATCCGCGGGTAGTTGCTCTGCCTCGGGCGCACTGGACTGCATCCCGGGCTCGAGGGGGGCGGCCGCCCCATGCATCTTGCGTCCAATGCGGACACGCCAGTTTTCCTCCGTGGACTCGACCTCGATCTCAAATAGTTCCTCGGCGGTGACCAGGTCAAGCAACCAGGAGATGTCGTCATCGCTAAGCTGGCTCATCGCGTGCCTCCAAGAAGGACAACAGCCCTTCGCACAGTTCCGTACCCTCTCTCTTTGTCTGCAAGCCGGGGCAAGGCCCCGCCTTAGCGCCCCGGAGCCGACAAGAGCACAAGCGTACCAAGTATAGCAGCTTGCCTTATGCGTGCGAAAGCCGGCGCGGCGGGGGAGGGGGCCGAGGGCGGAGAAGCTGTCCTGCGGGGGCTGTCGTCGGAAGGAAGGATGTGCCGCCGGTGCAGATTCCAAAGGGTCCCTTTGTGCCACAGCACTTACTCGATTCGCTTCAGGAGGACCCAGTCACGTCTCTTGCCGGACCGGTCGAGGTAGATCTGGTAGACATGGCCGTCCGACGCCCGGACAATCCAGTGAGTCCGACGCCGCCTGAGCCACCAGCCGTCGGTGCGTGCCGTGCGCGGGAGCCCTGCCTCAGCAAAGACCTGGAGGACTGCGGTGATCTCCAGGGTCTCGTCGCGCCAATGCATACGGACAGGTGCATACACACCCCCTGGAGGGGCCTCCATCTCGACCTTGATGGGCTCCGAGATGAGTTTAGGGTGGTGCTCTTCGTCAGCGTCGTCGTGTTGGGCTCGGCTAATGTCGTCCATGGTGGGCGTCTGCGCAGCTATTCCTGGGCCACCCAGTTCAGGAACTGGGCGATGGCCTCGGCCCATGTCTCCCATAGGGCCCGTCCCCACTCCTCGGTGGCAAGACTGGGGTCACCGAAGGCGCCGGTCTCGGATATTTCCTCGGTGCGCCATGCCCAGTGGGGCACGGTGTCGCGCTTGAGTTTGGGCCGCACGCAAGCGTCGCGGTTGACGAGATGCGGCCGGTCGGCCAGGGTCTCAGCCGTCTCGGTTCCGGCGGCGTGGATGCCCAGGTTTCCTTCGTCGGGCATAAGGCCGGACTCACGCAGGGCCTTCAGTCGCGCGGCAATGTGTGGGTGGCTGTAGTTGGGGAACATGTAGATCCGCGCCTCGCGACCGTTTTTTGCAAGCTCCTCCATCACCTGATACTGGGCGCAGCAGAGGGGTGCGTCGTTGCCTCCGTTGCCGTTGATGATGACGATCTTGCGAAAGCCGTGGCGTATCACCTCGCGCAGGAGGTCGGCCACGGCCGCCACATAGGTTGGGAAACCGAGGGATAGGGTGCCGGGGAAGCTCATATGGTGACAGCTTTGGCCATAGTGCAGCGGCGGCAGCACGAGGACCTGGATGTGGTATTTGTCTCGCGCCAGCGCCGCGCCCTCGATCGCCCACCTCTCCGCGAGTCGCGCGTCGGTGTCGACCGGAAGCATCGGGCCGTGCTGCTCGATGGCCCCGGCGGGAAACACGACCAGGTATCCTTCCTCGGCGGCCTGGCGGATATTGGTCCAAGGGTTTTCTCCCCACAGCAAACGCATAGCTCGGCACCTACCTTGGGCATTGCGGTGCCCGGATATGGGTGGGGATTCTTCGAGGCGGACCGCCATACCTTGCTCCTCTGCGTCGGAGTGGTAGAATACAGGCCGCTGATTAGGGCCCTTCCCGGGGCCCGGTAGGTTTGATTGAGGGAGGGTATCTCGATGCACGGTGCCGAATCCGAGAGAGTCATCTATGAGGTGCAGGCTGGTCCGCATGATCGCAGAGATGTGATCGTGTCGGGGCCGTGCCCGAGTTTGGGCTGCTGCTGCGGCTGCGGGGGTGAGGAACACTCCCACAGTCTGTGGCGGCTGGACGACGAGGGCCGGCGGGCGGAGCAGGTGCCGGTACAGTGCGTTCCTGAGGAGGACGAGTGGAGTGTCTACTGGCACATCGCCAACCTGCCCGCTGGAGCAACCGTGCGCTACGAGCTTGCCTCTGGCGACGAAGGGGGAGGAGAGGGCTGTTGCTGCTGTCAGGGGGTCGGCGTGAAGCTGGAAGAGGGGCGGCAGGCCGATTTCGTGGTGCGCGGCGAGCTCTTTACTACCTATGTTGTAAAGCCCGAGGTGGCGCGGCCTTACTGCTATCCGGTGCACGGGCCGGGTGGCCTAGAGGTCACCAACTTCGCGCCTGGCGATCACATCCACCACAAGTCCATGTACATTGCGCAGGGCGAGGTCAACGGTCATGACAACTGGTCTGAACTGGAGGGCCACGCACGCACGGTCAACACGGACGTGGTCGTGCTGAGCCAAGGACCGGTGTTAGCCAGCCTTCTTGCCCACGGCGACTGGGTTTCTGCCAAGGGTGAGAAACTTATGCAGGAGATCACGCGCATTACGGTGTACAACACCGGGCCGGACCTACGCCTGATGGACTGGGACATTACCTGGTTCGCTGCCTACCAGGGTGTGCATCTTGGGGACACCAAGGAAGCAGGCACGTTGGCCGTGCGCGTGGCCGAGAGCATGGAGGAACGCCACGGCGGTCTCATCATCAACGCCCACGGCGCCCGGACCGAGGCGGAGTGTTGGGGTAAGCGCTCGCCGTGGGTAGATTACACTGGACCTGTGGCAAATGAGTTGGTGGGTCTAGCGATTTTCGACCACCCGTAGAATTTCCGCCATCCGACCTACTGGCACGTGCGCAGCTACGGTCTGTTCACCGCCAATCAATGGGGTATTCACGACTTTACGGGTGACTGGTCAAAGCGCGGCGACTGGACAATACCCCAGGGCTGGCACCTGAACTTCCACTTCCGCGTCTACATCCACCGCGGCGACACGGAGACAGCGGGAGTGGCTAACCGATACCTGGACTATGCCTTCCCGCCCCTTGTGAAGATCGTGGGATGAGAAGCTTGCCGGGAGCCGGCGAAGACTGGATCCTTCGAGGGCCCGAACAGCAGCGTGTAGACCGCAGTGCGCCGGGCCAGGAGTACGACCCCGTGGAGGTTTACGCGGCCTAGGGCCGTGGGTGAGCAGTGTGGACAGGCTGATACCCGTCATTGGATTGCTGGGTTTGGGCGGCGTGCTGGGCTGGTGCGCCGCTCACTTTGTCAAAACGGTTGGTCGCGTTGTTGGCTGCCTGTGTGGGGCCATCTTTGTCCTTATCCAGGTGTTAGCGTACTATGGCCTGGCCGAGGTCCACTGGGACAAGGTCATGCAAGCTGCGCCGAGCACGGAAGCTGCGTCGGGCCTGCTGCGGTTCTTCTGGAAGATCCTGGTGTACAACCTTCCCTTCACAGGCGGTTTTGCTGCGGGTTTCTGGCGAGGCTGGAAGGTTTGATGACGACTGCGCAGCCACGGGAGCTCGGCGGGCGTTGCTGGCGACTGTGCAGCGCTTGTGCCGGCGGTTCAAGGACCAGGCGTTGGTCCTGGCGCCGCTGCTGAGCCACATCCTGGAGGTTGTGGAAGACCGGGTGGAGACAGGTGTGCGGAGGGCCATTGCGGGGAATGTCGTGGACCTGAGCATAAGAAGGCCTGAGCGGCTCTAGACGACGTGGAGGGGGAGCTGCCAGGGGCCAGGGCAACTAGGAAGCACTGAGCGGCGTGGCCGGTCCGGTGTACCTGTTGGTGCAGGCCAGGTACGAAGCCTTGGAATGCCACGCCGGTGTGCTGATGCGAGGCTTGATGGCCCTGCGCGCGGAATGTACGGGCCAGTAGCGCAGACCCTTCCTACCAGTCCTACCAGCGGGGGATCGTTATGGCGCAGGCCTCAGAGGATACGGCGGCGAGGTCGACTACTTCCCTGTTATTCGTCGTTCATCAGCACCGGGCGCGACGCCTGCACTATGACCTGCGCCTGGAGCTCAACGGGCGTCTGGTCTGCTGGGCGGTGCCTAAGGGTCCCAGCATGGATCCGGGGCAGCGGCGTCTGGCCGTGAAGGTAGAAGACCACGCCCTGGCGATTGCCGACTTCGAGGGTGTGGTGCCAGAGGGTGACTACGGTGCTGGCGAGCTTCTTCTGTGGGACCGTGGCACCTGGCGGCCGCTGGACGACGACCCCGAGGAGGCCCTAGCTCAGGGCAAGCTGCTGTTTCTCGTTGGTGGCGAGAAGCTGCGCGGGCGCTTCGTGCTCGTGCGTACTCGCTACCGGGGTGAGGGCGAGAATTGGCTGCTCATCAAGCTGAAGGACCGCTATGCGACACCCGGCGAGGACATCACCCTCAGCCGTCCCGAATCCGTCGTCACGCAGCGCACGATCACCGATCTGCAGTTATGGGCAGAAGGCCTGCGCGAGGTACAGGAAGAGGTGCTGCGCTTGGCGGGCGCCGTTGCTCAGCCCATGCCCACAGCTCTGCCGCCCATGTGGCCGGGTGGACGGCGGGATCCCTTCTGCGACGCGGACTGGTTGTTTGAGGTTGAGCAGAGAGGGCCGCGCGTGTTGGCCTTCTGCGACGGAAGCGCCGTGACCCTTAGGGATCGCCGCCAGCGAGACGTGACGAGGCAAGTGCCTGAGCTGGCCTTCGCCCTGGCTGCTATGCGCTTGCCCAAGGCGGTGCTGGATGGCGTCGTGTCGATTGACAGCGCGCGGGACCCCGGCGCCGCTGCCCACAGGCGCCTAGCGGAGACGGATCAGGCAGCCATCGAGCGTTCGCGAGCCAAGACCCCAGCGGTATACCACGCCTTTGACCTGCTGCACTTTGGCGACCACAGTCTGCTGGGTGTGGCCCTGTCGGAGCGCCGACGGCTGCTGGACAAGCTGCTGCCCGACCGTGGGGTTGTGGTCTTTGTGGACCATGTGGCAATGGACGGCGAAGTAGCCTGTGAGGAAGCCCGTCGGAGCTGTGTGCGCAGCGTTGCTAAGCGTGCCGCAAGCATCTATCGCCCGGGTGAGAGGAGTGAGGACTGGGTCCTGGTCGAGCCGACGCCGTCCTCCGAAGGGGCGCGTTCCGGGGAATCCTCTTGGTCGCCGGAGGAGGCTGCCGAGCTAGGTGAGAGACTTCGTGGCGAGCGGCAGAGGTCGTTGACGGTCCGAGTTGGCGGCGCGGCTGTGAAGCTGACCAACCTGGACAAGGTGTTCTGGCCGCAGGCCGACGAAAGACCCGCCCTGCTCAAGCGTGACCTGATCGCCTACTACGCGGAGGTATCGCCCTGGCTGCTGCTCCACCTGCAGGACCGACCGCTGACGCTGCGACGCTATGTGGATGGGATCGGGGGTGAGAGTTTTTACCAGCGTGACTGGCACTACCGGGTACCCGACTACGTGCGGCTGGTGCCGATCTTCGCGCCTACGGCCAAGCGAGACTTCCGCGCCGTGGTGTGCGACAACGCGGCGACGCTGCTGTGGTTGGTGAACGCCGGGGATGTTGAGATGCACGCGTGGTATGCCCGTTGCTCGAATGACGGGCGTGGGTGGCCCGAGGATTTTGCCGGTTCTGAGGAAACTGTTGAGGCCAGCAGCCTCAACTATCCGGACTTCCTCGTGTTCGACCTAGATCCGTGGACCAAGATAGCCAGAGCCGGAGGGGCCAAGGAGGCCGAGACCATGAGGCTGGAAGCCCTAGCGGCGTGCAAGACCGTCGCTGGCCTGCTGCGAGAAAGGTTGGAGAGCTGGGGCCTGACTTGCTTCGTAAAGACCTCTGGCAAGACCGGCCTGCACCTGTGGGCGCCTATCGAGCGCCGCTACCGCTTCGACACGACACGGGAGGTTGCGCGGCGCCTGGCGGAGAGCCTCGCAGTGACCTATCCGGACCTGGTGACCACCGAGTGGCGCATCGAGAAACGCAGCGGGCGCGTGCTCGTGGATTACATGCAGAACGTGCGCGGGAAGACCCTGCCCTCGCCGTACTCGGTGCGCGCCACGGTAGAGGCTACCGTATCGATGCCGGTGGCGTGGGAAGACCTGCAGGATGTCGACAGCCGCCAGTTCGCCCTGGACAATGTGCCCCGTTTGCTGGAGGCACATGGTGATGGGTGGGCCGGGATTCTCGACCACCGCGTGTCCCTTGAGCGAACGCTCTCGGCGCTCGACATGGCCTGAGAGAGGGTGGTGGGGAGAGCTACAGGTTAAGTAGGTTGATGGGGAAAGCAGAGCCGATGACGAGCCTACGGTCGGAACAAAGGAGCTTGTTCCAAGTAAAAGCGCACCCTTGGAGTTCGTGGGATAGGAGAGTTTCCGGAGGGCTCCCAGCTGAAACACGGTGGCGGGCTTTTCCGGAAGGAGGAGATCCTGGAACTCCATTTATTATCTATTGCCTGGACATGGACCATTCCAACCTTCCGTGGAGGGTGTAGGTTCTGGTCTTGCCGGTGTAGGCCTAGGACCGAGTGTCGGAGGCGAAGACGCCGTGGCGAACAGCTTTCGACATGGGTGGAGGAGGGGGTGTGGTGTTCCATGTTCTAAGGGGTACGAGAGGCGTCATTGGACCTGAGCGTGGGTGAGCGAGAGGCGCGGCCAAGCGAAGAGTGATGCGTTAGGCTTTCCCGAAGAGCTTTGCCAAGCCTGTGCGCTGTACGGGCGGCGCGTGAAGGATAGGAGGCGTCGGGGGCGGTTCGTGATCCTTTGTGACGCAGAGCTGCTACAGGCGGCAGGGGCTTGAGGACGGAGTTTTTTGCCGAGTAGTATCGCCGGCGGGTAGTAGTGAGGCACTGGATTCAGATCGTGTGACTGGTGCAGTTAGGAATCAGGCGGAGCCGGTACCTGGGTAGACGCAAAACGCTGTTGCAGGTTCTGAGCGCGGCGACGGTAGCGAACCTGATGCTGCTGATGGGGCACGGGGTTGATGGGCCGGCATTCAGAAAACCGGAGAAGGAGGGCTTGTGCCCTCTCTCTGGCGGGTTTGGGGATTCTGGAGGGCCGCGCTGACAGGCTCTGTGATGCCTCAGGGCCAACCCAGCCCCTCCGGGCCGCCAGGCATGCTATCTTGCTTGCTTTAGCCCCTAACCAGCCCCTACCACCTATTCCTAAGGCTCCTTTCGGCCAGGTCTCTAGCGCAGCATCTCCTCGAATTCGGCACTCAGCTCACCGCTGAAGACCTCTGCAGCCGGTCCGGTCATGTAGACGTGGTTGTCGTCGGCCCATTCTATCTGTAAGTTACCGCCGGCGAGCTCGACAGTGGCCTTCCGCGCAGTCCGGTTCGTGATAGCCGCTGCCACAAGCGTTGCACAGGCGCCGGTGCCGCAGGCCAAGGTCTCGCCCGCCCCTCGCTCCCAGACACGCATCTCAATGTGCTGTGGGTCGATGATGGCGGCGAACTCGACGTTGGTCCGATTGGGGAAGGCGGCGTGGTACTCCAACTGTCGGCCGACTTCGTGCACCGGGTAGTTGTCAACGTCGTCCACGAATACCACGCAGTGTGGATTCCCCATTGACACACAAGTCACGATCAGTGGCTCGCCACCCAAGTAGAGCACCTCGTTGACTGCGGGCTGGTCAGGGGGATCGCCCTTCATGGGGATATCTCGCCGGGCCAGACGCGGCTCACCCATATCCACGCATACCTCAACCACCCGCCCGTTCTCGACTCGCAGCCGAGGCCTAATGATGCCCGCGCCCGTCTCTATAGCCAGGTCGGTTTTGTTTGTCAGCCCGTGTTCGAAGACGTACTTGGCGAAGGCCCGAATACCATTGCCACACATTTCCGCTTCGCTGCCGTCGGAGTTGAACACACGCATTCGGAAGTCCCCCACCTCGCTGGGTAGCACGAGGATGATGCCGTCCCCACCAACGCCGAAGTTGCGGTCGCTTAGGAGTCGGGCGGTGTCTGGCAGGCTATAGGCGCTCAGGTCTTGGTCGAGGCCGTTGATGTAAACATAATCATTGCCTAAACCGTGCATTTTTGTGAAACGCATTAGTTGCTCCTCCTGTCGAGGCTATTTTCTTGCCCTGGCGTAGCTCTCAGGCTACGCCGGCTGATCAGGGAGGTGGGTAGACCTCCGTGTCGCGGGTATGCCCTTGTGCGCCGGTGCCGTGCGTGTGACCAGAGCGTTCGTTCGCATTTTCCTCGGGAACCCATGCCAGGGCCGTCCCGGCAAGCTGCGCATGCTTGACGCCCTTGATGGCGGTGAGGCGGTTGGCGAGTTCACGCACGCGCTCGGCCGGACCGCTCACCACCACGACCTCCACGCAGTGGCTCTCATCGAGATGAACATGGGTGCTCGAGTGGATCAAGTCGGCGTACTGGTGCTGCAGATCAGTCAGGCGGTCCTCAAGCATCCTAGCATGATGGTCATAGACAAGCGTGATCGAACCTACGACGGGCTGGTTGCCGTGTTCCCACCGCTCGCGCACTAGCAGGTCGCGGACCAAATCACGAAGGGCTTCGGACCTGCTGGGATAGCCCTTTGCCTTGATGACGCGATCGAAGGCCGCGAGCAAATCGTACTCCATGGATACGCCGAAGCGCTCTAGCTCACCCATCCGTCTCACCTCGCACGCCCAACTGGCAGAACCTATGGCCCACCTTGGAGCCGTGGATTCAGCCACGGCTGCAGATAGAGGCGGCACATCCCACGTCGGGCGGCTGGGCCCCGGACTGAGACCAACGACACAGGCGTGGGGACCGCAGGGGCTTGTGAGTGGTCAACCTCGAGCAAGCGCAAGTCTATTCTAACACGCCCGTGGGAAGGTACCAAGAGTGACTGGGGGGAGTATACAGTTCCCGCAGGATAGACTTGGCCAGAGGGCCAAGGCAGCTGGTGGCTGTCGCTGCCCGGCAGGAACAGGTGCACGCAGGTGGCTGGTTTTCCCATTGAAGTAGGCCGATATTCTGCTCCGGAGCCCAGCTGGACGTCGGTTGCCCTGTGATTATTCTTGCCCTAGGCCCTCACGACGGTTTCCTGGCGGCGAAAGATTCATC
>JAKORR010000528.1 GCA_029777735.1 Armatimonadota bacterium
CCATAGGCAGGGGCCAGATAAACCCTCTAGCGAGCGAGAATACGGGCCGGTGGACACGATAGTCATCCACGCGACGGCGGGAAGCAGCAGCGTCGGGGCACTGTCGGTGATGAGCGAAGGCCGGGCGTCGTGGCATGTGCTGGTGCCGGATGAGGACGAGGAAGACCACGGCAGGCGGGTGTTGCGGTGCGTTGGCGACGGGCGGAAGGCGTGGCACGTGCTGCGGAAGTGCACACATCCGGCGGATGGGAGAAACGACATCAACAGCCGCAGCTTCGGTGTCGAGATTGTGAACCGGCAAGACGGGCGCGACCCGTTCTCGGACTGGCAACTGCAGATCACGGCGGAGTATGTGGACTACTGGCGAAGCCGGTACCCCATACGGTATCTGGCGACACACGCCTATCTTGACCCGGCGCGGAAGCTGGACCCGGGAGAAGGATTCGACTGGGAGAGGTTTCTGGGGTACGTGGAGGCCGGGGAGCGGAAGAAGAAGGAGGCGGGTGAGGCCGAGAGGGGCGGGTATCCGCCGGTGGGGACGAGGGTGAAGGTTGTGCTGCTGCCGGGATCACGGGTGATCGACTGCCGGGCAGAGTTTGACGGTGAGCGCGTGCGGGCGGACCTGCGGGCGCTGGCTGAGGCGCTGGGGGCGGAGGTATACGACCGACTGGAGGAGCAGGGGAAGGTATATGTGAGGCCGGGTGGGGAGAAAGGACGCTAGGAGGGGCCGGGGAGAGGGGCCCCGGCCCGTTTTTGCTTGGCGGGGAGGCAAAGGTCGGGCACCGGTTGGGTCGAAGGGAGAGCCGGTGATGTCACGTATGTCCCTACTCGAAGCTGGAACTGTGTCGCAGCGGGCACTGCCGCAGAGTTGGAAGGCTGCGAGGCGCGAAGTCCAGGGGCCGGCTGGGATGCAAGAGAGGCGCGCAGGTCGGTGGCTGCCTGGGGGCGAGGGGCGGGTGACCGCCGGGGTGTTGCTGGCGGTACTGCTGGTGCCAACCACAAGGGTCGCTGCGCAGAGGACAGGCGCGGAGTCCACGGGGCCTGGGATGCCCAAGATTGCCTGCGCGTGGCGATGGGTGCCGATCGGTGGCGGGGGGGCGGTCATGACCGTGGCCGTGAGTCCTCACCGGAACAACGTCGTGCTGGCGGGGTGTGATGTGGGCGGGGTTCTGAGAAGCGAGGATTTCGGGCGGCACTGGACCCTGTGCAACACGGGCCTGGTAAGCGACGGGGACCGGGCCGTGGCCGATTTCGCCTGGGACCCGAGGGAGCCGGACGTCGTGTATATGGGATCGGGGGCGTGCTTCGGCAAGCCCGAGGGGCCTTACGGCGGGCTGTGGCGGAGTGAAGACGAAGGGAAAACGTGGCGGCTGGTGACCAGGGTGGCGCGGTTCTCGGGGTTAGGGTCACAACGGCAGTGGGGGCGAGTGCTGAAGATCGATGCACGCGACGGAAGTGTATGGGCTGGGACGGCGTGGGACGGGCTGCTACGGTCCAAGGATAGGGGAAAAACTTGGGAGAAGTTGGGATTAGGCGGGGAGTTCATCGTGGGGGTGGAGCTGAGTGCGGTTGAGCCGGAGACGGTGTGGGTGGCGGCGGCGCCGACAGAATATAGCACGGGCTCGGTGTGGTTGAGTAGGGATGAAGGAAAAAGCTGGACACAGGCGCTCAAGGGCGAGAAGGTGCGCGGGGTCGCAGTGGATCCAAGGGAGGCGGCGCGGGCGTATGTGGTGGTACGGGACAGGGGGCTGATGGTGACGGAGGACTATGGGGAAACGTGGCGGCCCTGCGTGAGGGGCATCGAGACGTACCTGGAGAGGCAGTGGGGGAACGCGGTGGCGGTGGGTTCTGTACAGCCGGAGAGGGTGTACTTCGCGGCCTGCGAGCGGTTCGGGGAGGTCGAGCAGTGGTGGCAGTGGCGGCATCCAGGACTGTTCGTGAGCGAGGATCGCGGGGGAGTGTGGGCGCCGATCATCTCGGGCAGTGTGGTCGACGGGCAGTTCAGCATAGAGAAGTATTTATCGCACGTGGACGCTAGGGGATGGTGGCGGTCGGCTGGGTGGTTTGGCTTCAACCCGATGGGCTGGGGCCTTGACCCGAAGGATCCCAGGCATCTGTATGTTCACGACTTCTACGGCGTGTGGGCATCGGACGACGGGGGCGAGAACTGGCGCCAAGCGATGGAGGGGCTGGCAAGCACCTGTGTAGGTGCCGTGGCCTGCAACCCGACCCGGGCGGATGAGGTGTACTTCGGGCTGCTGGATGTGGCCTTTTTCCGCACGTGCGACGGGGGTCGAAGCATCGAGTACTTCGAGTCTAGCTATCCAGCCAGTAACTGCACAAATTTGGCTGTGGAGACGCGGGAGGGAGAGGAAACAATCTACTCGGTGGCGACGGGAAGGCTAGTGGTGAGTAAGGATAGAGGGGAAACTTGGTCGCGTGATATGTCCCAACCGCCTGAGGGGGCTGAGCTTGGGCCGGTGACCTTGGATAGGTTTCGTCCGCATTTATTGTACTGTGGGCGATGGCGGTCATCGGACGGTGGGCAGAGTTGGCAGGAGATGGGCGGGCTGGGAAAGGGCTGGGCCGGACAGGTTGTGAGCGATCCGTCGAAGCAGGGGCGGCTGTATGCGTGGGACACCTACGGGGTTCAGGTATCCGAGGATGATGGGAAAACCTGGACAGACGTGAGCACGGGTATACCAGCAGTGCATCAGGGTAAGCGAAGGATCACAGGCTTGGCCGTGCTGGGCGACGGGAAGGTGATGGTGGGGTCGGCGGTCCACGGGCTGCTGATGAGCGAGGACAAGGGCAAGACGTGGCGGGCTGTGCTAAGAGAGCGGTACATCAGCGCGCTGGACTGTGGGCCGGACGGGAAGACGGTGGTGGCGGCGGCGTGGACTCCATGGTACCACGAGGGATATGAGGCGGGCGTATTCGTGAGCCTGGACGGGAGCAAGAGCTGGGCGCGGATAGACGAGAACCTGGGCGTGACGGCGCGGGTGAGCGCGATAGCTGTGGACCCGCTGAGGGCGGGACGGGTATGGATTGGGACGAGCGGGAACGCGGTTTATGTGGGGCAGTGGTGAGGGTGTGAGCAGCTGGGGAATCCTGGAAGCGCAGGGGTTGTTTCCGGCGAGGAACCGGTGTAAAGGAAGGGGAGATGCGGGAGGTATGGTTGCGAGGCGGTAGGAAGGTGTGGTAGGACAGAGGGGAGGGTGCCAAGGCGGGGTTGAGTAGCGGCAAAGCCTGGCGGGAAGGGGAAGAAGAGGCCCGCGGCCGAGGGATTGGTCGCGGGCCCTTTTTCTTTGGGGAGGGAGGCGGGCCAGGGGCGACGCGGGCGAGTTCAGTTGAGGTCGAAGAACTTGTCGGTGGGGCTCTGGTTGTAGAAGAACTGGCTGGTCTTCAGCCACTTGACGTGGCCATCACACCAGGCGATGTTGCAGCCGTCGTTGTGAAGGGGCCTGGGTCGCGCACGATAGACGGGATCAGAGGGAAGGGGGATGCCGTCTATCTCGTCTGGCGGGGGCGAGGGAGGGTTGCCGAAGATGTTGGGCGCGTCGAGATGCCAGTCCCAACCAGTGCTTCCCGAACTGGTGTTGACCTGTCCGACATCGCACAGCATAACGGTTTCCGAAGGCGATTGAATCTCTGCAAGCGTGCGGTAGTTCAAGTAGCCCTGCTGCCAGCCATAGGAATAGGCAGCGGTACTCGGGCACTTAAACAAGTCCCAGTTTTTGACGTAGGGTTCTATAACATTTGACCATTGGAAGCCACTAGTCCAACCAGTGGGCACATAGTAGCGCGTGGGGAAGCGCTCGTCATAGTCCTGGGCGTACATCATCACCCCCAGGGCGAGTTGTTTGAGATTGCTCTGACAGGAGGCCTGGCGGGCCTTCTCGCGAGCCCTGGCGAAGACGGGG
>JAKORR010000529.1 GCA_029777735.1 Armatimonadota bacterium
CCCTGCGCGAAGCGGCGGATGTGCTGCGCAAGTGCATTCGGGAGATGCAGCGGCGGTATGACAAGTTCGCCGTGGCGGGAGTGTCGAACATCGTTGAGTACAACGCGGAGATGGCGCGAGAGGCCGAGTCGAATGCTAAGCCCATGCCCCGCATAGTTGTGATCATCGACGAGCTAGCGGATCTGATGACCCGAGCACGCGCGGAGTTCGAGCAGAGCATTTGCCAACTCGCGCGCCTGGCCCGTGCCACGGGCATTCATATCGTGGCGGCGACCCAGCGCCCATCAGTGGACGTCATCACCGGCCACATCAAGGCTAACTTCGCGGCCCGTATCGCGCTGCGGCTACCCGCCCAACACGACTCGCGCACGATCCTGGACTCCGTGGGCGCTGAACGACTGCTCGGGGATGGCGACATGCTGCTGCTCACTTCCGACCTACCCAAGCCCCTGCGCGTGCAGGGTGCCTTTGTCGATCGCTCAGAGGTGGAGCGACTCGCAAGATTCTGGCAAAAGCAGGGCGAACCGGAATTCTACATCGTGCCGGACTTCGTGCAAGACGACGAGGAGACGGGCGAGATCAGCGAGGAAGTGGGGGTCGGCGATGAGCTCTTCGCGTCCGCAGTCCGCTACGTGGTGGCGGAGCAGGAGGCTTCTGTGTCGATGCTGCAGCGGCGATTCAAGGTCGGCTACGCTCGCGCGGGGCGGCTGATTGACCTGATGGAGCGACGAGGCATAGTCGGGCCTCACGAAGGGTCACGTCCCAGGCGCGTGCTCGTGGGTCCGCACAACGTGGAAGAGGTACTCTCGGGTGTGCAACCAGAGCCCGAGTGCGAGCTTGCCTCCGAGGACAAGGAGCCTGAGGAAGCTGGGCCCAACGAGGAGCCTCAGGCCTCTAATGCACGAGGCTGAGGTCCGGCGTGACTTGGGAGCAAGCGGAGAGCAGTCCGCGTCTGCGTGTCTTGTTGTTCACCGAGCCGTGTCCTATCATTTTGTTTCCTGCCCCTTCCGCGCAGATAAGGGGCAGGCTAGGGGGATGCGAGGGGGGCGCACCTGGGCCCTGCCTGATCCCGGTGCCTGGGCGGTGTTTTACGTTCATCATTGGTGTATCGCCTTGAGGCCTTCGACGGCCTCCTTTTGGAGGGAGAATCATGGCAACCTGTGTGCTGGCTTACTCAGGAGGATTGGACACCTCTGTAGCCATCAAGTGGATCCGGGACAACTACGATCTCGAGGTGGTGGCCGTCGCAGTCGACGTGGGGGAAGAAAGGGACTATGAGGGCCTTCGCGCGAAGGCTCTAAGCATCGGCGCCGCGGACGCCCGCGTGGTCGATGCCAAGCAAGATTTCTTCAACGACTTCATTCGCCACGCCCTGTGGGCGAACCTGTTATATGAGCACAAGTACCCGGCCTTCACGGCGCTGGCCCGACCGTTGCTGGCCCGCAAGCAGGTGGAGGTGGCCCTCGAGATAGGTGCGGAGTACCTAGCCCACGGCTGCACGGGCAAGGGCAATGACCAGGTGCGTTTCGAGACCACTTATGCGGCCCTCGCGCCGCAGATGCGTGTCATCGCGCCCGTGCGCGAGTGGGGCATGACCCGCGACCAGGAGATTGACTACGCCCAGGAGCACGGGATACCAGTGCCAGTAGACAAGAAGAGCCCGTACTCCATAGACGTTAACCTCTGGGGGCGCTCCATCGAGTGTGGAGCGATCGAGGACCCGTCGCGCGAGGCGCCCGACGACGCCTGGGCATGGACTGTGGACCCGCTAAAGGCCCCGGATGAGCCAGGCTACACGACCGTTACCTTCGAGCAGGGCACGCCCGTGGAGCTTGACGGCGAGGCCTTGGACGGTGTGAGTCTCGTGATGCGTCTGAACGAGCTTGCAGGTTCCCACGGTGTCGGACGCGTGAACATGATCGAGAACCGCCTGGTGGGTATCAAGTCACGTGAGCTGTACGAGACACCGGCTGCAACAGTGTTGCTGACGGCTCACCGCGACCTGGAGAGCCTAACGCTCGACCGCGAGACTTATCACTTTAAGCCGTATCTTGAGCTGCGATACGCGGAGCTGGTCTACTATGGCCAGTGGTACACGCCACTGCGGCAGGCCATCGATGCCTTCATGGCGGAGACCCAGCGCCGGGTCAATGGCCAGGTGACGATCAAGCTCTACAAGGGACGCTGCGAGGCTGTGGCCCGCAAGTCCGACTGGTCGTTGTACGACTACTCGCTGGCGACTTACGACGTTGGCGACAAATTCGACCAGAGCTTGTCAAAGGGTTTCATTGACATTTACGCTCTGCCAGCCAAGGTTGCGGCCCGGGTGGCCCGTAACCACGGCTTGGAGGTATAGAGGCAGCTAGTGTAGGCCCAGGACGCGGCCCGAAGATGTGGCGCTCGGCAGTCGTGGAGGACGGATCGGGCGATTTTCGCACGTGCCCGCTGGAGGTACTGCCCAGCCGCGATCTGGGATCTGCTCTTGGGCACAGCTCAAAGCTGCACCACAGAGACGGACAACAACGCATGCAAGAAGAGCCGAACACCCTTGAGCCGGGTATTCCGCCGTCAGAAGATCTCCAACTCCCCGAGGTTGGCGTAACCAAGCAGTAGCTCCGCCAAGCTGTCGATGATCGAGGCCAGAACGTTGCCTGGGTCCGCCGATCGGGCCAGGCGGGCGTGGTTGATAGCATCCTCGGCCCAGGCTTTAGCCTGTGGGACTTGACCAGCCCCTAGAGCGGCGGAGGCTCGTAGCACTCGGGTCAGCCCTAGGCCGCTGTGGGCATTGGCCCTGACCTGATTAGCGCCGGGCTGGGCCGCGTCGGGGAAGCGCCCGGTGGGCTTCACTCGTTGCACCATCTCCAGTGCTTTCTGGAAGGCCTTGTCTGCAGCGTCAAGCGCCCCCGTATCGCCGTGCATCGCGCGCTGGAGAAGCTCGCGGATATAGCGCGCATCGGGCGCAGGGCTACCCAAGTGTAGCTGCGCCAACCCCAGCCGCACGGCGGCGGCTGCCAGCCGGTCATCTAGCTCGATAGCCTTCTCAAACTCCGCGATGGCTTCCTCGTAGCGGGAGGCGGTTTGCAGGGCGATGCCGCTGAGGAAATGCCGGCGGGCCCGCGCCTGCGCCGATCCAAAGGTCATGTAGAGGAAGGGAAGGATCACCAGAAGCAGCAAGCCAACGGCCAGAAGAGGCCAGCGCCAGGAGATCCCGCCGACGTGAGGGGAGATGGATTGCTGTTGACCCGGTGGGGGCGTGGTCGCGCGCGGGCCCTCAATCTCCACATCGAGGACGTCGTCATCTTTGTCGAAGTCCGCCATCTTTGGTAACCGCCGGATCTGCCCAGGGCGACGCCCCTAGCCTAGCCTTTCCGGGCCAGGCTCAGCGGACGTTGCCCTCTCGTAGTAACTCAACTGGGTGTCGCCGATAGTAATGACACTGCCATTGCGGAGAGTAGCACGCGGCACAGAGCGCCCGTTGACCAGTGTCGCCCCACCGGAGAGGTCCTCCAGGGTCAGCTGCTGGCCGGACCTGGTAATCCGGCAGTGCAGGGCGATGGCGGCCGGCTCCTTGGCCAGCATAATGTCAGCCTTGGGCGAGCGCCCGATGGTGGTGACCTCGTTGTAGAGGATGAACTGCTTGCCGGCAAGCGGGCCGCCGGTGATGACTAGCCACGCCTCCTTGCGCATTTCCTCGATGAGCCCTATAGCCGCTCCAGCCACGGCTCCCAGCATCGATAGGGCCAGCATGCGGCTAATCTCTCCGCCGCCGAAGATCAGGCCGATGGGGTCGAACAGAAAGCCACCAATACTGCCACCCAGCAGTCCGCCCAGCAACCCGTTGGTGATCTTGCGCACGGATCTAGTCAGCACACCAGGCGCGAGTCCGATGAAGGCGCCTATGAGCGCCCAACCTATGGTCCGCACGGCGATCTGAAAAAGAATAGGTATCTGAGTGCTTCCGCCTCCCAGGCTGCCATAGAGCAACTGGCCAAAGACGCCCCCGAAGGCGCCACCAACTACGCCGATTAGCAGGCCCAGGCCGGCACCCTCCAGGGCTCGGCGCAGGTTTGCGGCCGACACACCCTCCACAGCGCCGATGGCCATAGCGATGCACCCACCCATGCCTGCGCCGAAGAGTGCCATGTCGCGAAGCACTTCGCCCAGAGACGAGACAGTGGCATCGTCGTGGGTAAAAGGCTCAAGTATCCCCCATGCCAGCAGGCCGCCCAGGCCGCCCGCGACGGCGAGAGGCAGGACGTTGAGCGTCGCAGTCACGACGGTCTCGACCCCTGACTTCTTCTTTCCACCGGCCCATAGCTCGTCGGAGGGCAGGGATTCCACAGGCCCGGTGAGCGCCTGGCCGACCGGCGGCAGGGGCTTAGCGGGAGCCACATCGGGGGGGAGATCGGCAAGGTCAAGGTCCAGCACATCGTCGTCGCGGTCGGCAGCCAAGCCAGGCTCCCCGGGCACAGCAGGCAACCCGCCCGGGCCGGGCGGCTCCGGTTCTCTCTGTTCCGCGTCCAGATCCTCGGGGTTCAGGTCAAGGACATCGTCGTCTTTGCTCACGATTGCGCTCACACCTTGTCGCCAATTCGCACAGCCAGCGGCCGCTGCCTTGGTACGCCCGCTTGCTGCACTCCAGGAACACCGCCTAGTACCCTGGCATCAGTTGACTCCACAGCAGCACTGCCATGACCCAGAAGCCAGCCGTTCCCAGCCCCAGGATGATGGCCCCAACAGCCTTGCCTCGGGCGGACGCCAACCCCACGCCCAGGGCCCTCATGCGTATCAAGACACTCAGCGCTACGCCAGCACCTACCAACCCTAGCAGCCCAAAGGATAGCAGCCCAAGCACGGACAACACAAAGGCGTTTGTGGCGGCTGTCTCTAGCCCCGCCGCCGCGGCGGCGGCAGCTGGCGACGGTAGGCCTCGCGGCAGTGTAGAGCCAGGATAACTGGAGGGCGTGCTCGCCGAAGGAACAGTCGTCTCTACAGGCTGAGGCGGATGTGCTTCTGGCGAGAACCTGCATCCGTAGGTTGTACAGCCACCGTTTTCCTGCCAGCAGTCCGCATGGTGTGCCACTCGACAGGCCGGGCAGATGAGCATCAGCTCGCGCGCTTTGAGAGGGAAGCGGCAGTAGGGACAGGACCGCCCGACATACTCGCCGGCCACAGGCTTTCTGCGCAGCGGTTCGGCAACCACTGGGCCGGTGGGCGTCGGCGTTGGTCGGCCTTCCTGGCGCAGCACAGGCCTAGGGCGTGGCAGCTCCTCTAGATCGACTACCAAAACCTCGTCGTTCATGGCGGGCTGGGAAGACCGAGGAATATCCGCCGGGCGATGGCCAGAGGGCACGGCTTGCGGTTCTCGCTCAGGGCCTGGTTGCTCGTCGAGCGAGCTGTCGTCGCGCCCGATGATACGCCGCCCGCACAAGGGACAGTACGGGCCCTGCAGTGTAAACTTTCCGTCGCAGAAGGGACAGCGCATGTGTAACCATACCCGGAATCGTCAGCCGAGGCGCGGCCCTCTAAGGGCGCTCTAGAAGAGAGCAGGTGAAGGCCTTTCTATGTGCCGCTCATGGCCCAACGACGGCTCGCTCGTTCTCGGGCGAAGAACGCTGTCACGCAGCCACTCCTAGAGCAACTCAATGTCCAGCTCGTCTGAGGCGGAATCGTTCCGGCTGTCGGCCGTGATTCCCTCGGCGGTCTGTGCGCCTTCGACCAGATCAATGTCCAGCTCGGGCTGGTACAAGTCCACGTTGCCCACCGGGAACAGGTCTTCATGCAGCGATGCCCAGCGCGCGGCTATCGGGTTGAGCGGGCTCTTCGGGTTGTAGTTCTGATACTGAATCATTTGCCCGATATGGATGATGATGTCCACCAAGCTCTCGCCCGCGGCCCAGTAGTCGTCAATACAGATGTAAGAACCGATGTTAGGGTGGAAGATGGGCGTCTCCATGACGCACTTGGGCTTCTCTCGCGGATAGCCCCTGTGCAAGTAGATGCGAGCACGATGCTCCTGTACGATGACCGGACGTTTCGTCCCGGGTTCGAGAGCAACGCCTGGGACGCGGTAGATGATTTCGTAGGCTTCCGGCGGGTTGCCATAGAGAGGACGCACCTCGATATGAGGATGCCCCGCGAACTCTTCCCGCACGGCCTGATAATCAGAGTAGAGACGCCGCAACCTTGGAGATCCAGACATAGTTTGTCACCATCGTAATACATAGCACTTAGGACATCCGCAGGGGGCGCAACAGCCGATCCGTCACCCTGCGCAGCAAACCCCGCTTCACCGAGTACCGCAGGCGACGCCAGTCGAGGTCAGTGGCCTCCCCGGCCAAGGCTAACTCGATACCACTGAATTCGCGCGCCCGGCCTCGATGCCTGCAGAAGGCGCCTACCTCAAGCCTCTTGTTGTCGTAGACCAGACTCACCTGCCCCGGGGAGCCAAAGAAATGCTCGACTATGAACCTGTCGGCCCTCGACAGGAATACCCCGAAGCCCGGATGCGAGTGGTACCAGCCGACCACGCCGGCTCCGTCCTCGCGCCTGGAGACTTGGTCCAGGGCCTCTTGCCAAGCCTCATGGCTCATTGTCACCTCGACAGGACTCGCGGGCAACTCCCGGCCGAAGGCCACGTCCCAAATAAGTGTCCGCGGCCTGTTGTCTCTAGGGGCCGCGCCGACTAGCAGACCGACCACTTCACAGTCACGATGCTCATCGGCCTGAGCCATGATACGCGCCATGGCCGACCACCAGAGCCTCACAGCCCATGGGCGGCCCGGACTGCCGAGCATTACCACTTGCCCAGCATCCGGGCAAGAGACCAGAGGTGCCTTGCGCACCTCGATAGGACCTAGCTCGATGTCCAGGTCTTCCTCTTCCCGCAGTACCTCGTCCTGGCCCGGGGCCGACTCCCTGCTGGCCGTGGCACCCAAGCTGGCAGCGTTGCAAGTGTCCTGGGCGTCACAGATGTCCGCGGCGTTGCCCACACCAGCAGCGCCCTCCTCAGCACCAGTCGAGAACAGCGAATCGCGATTGTCCTCGTCAGGGCCCAAAGACACCCTCTCTGCTCTCCCCTCTCGAACCGGGCGAAGACGACGGTGGACCCACCTCTTCCACAGTCTCGCCACCTGTGGTGGCCTCGGGCTGCGGCGTTGTCTCGCCCTCGCCGGGCTTGGCGCCCACCACAGGGACTTCGTCCGACGGCGGAGGCCCCGGCATCAGGGCGCTGATGGGCGGTAGCCAGATCCGCTGGTCGGCTTCCAGCGTGTCTCTACGCAGCCCGTTGATGGCCTGAATCGCGGGCGCCAGGTCTTCTCGCCCGTATTCGTCCTTGCAGACGTCGGCCAGCGATATCTGGCCCGCGGCGAGATACCAGCGGCCTTCGTCTCGCCGCCCAAGCTCTTGGACAGTCTTCTGCAGGCTTGCGATCTGTGCCTGCAGGTTTGTAAGCTCGGTCTGCATGGCCTTCAGCCCACTGTCCTGTGCCAGGCTGTAGGCCTGCATGATCAGGATCACAAAAAGCGCCAGGGCCACACCCCAACCCAACCACCATATACGCTCGGCAAGGCTCTTCGATCCGGATGCTGCGTCGGTAGGAACCACCATCGGTATCGCCTCCGGCAGTGGGAGCACCGCTTCTTCCGCCGGCCGACGCTCGAGCGCCTGGTAGAGTCGGTCCGACGGCAAACGCGTGATCTGACCTTCCTGCCAGCCGAAGCAGCCAAGTTCGCGCCTCACCGGGTCAACCACCACGGCCACTTGCCACGGCTGGGCAAAGAAGTTCCTGTGGATGAACTGATCATGGTCGCTGAGAA
>JAKORR010000530.1 GCA_029777735.1 Armatimonadota bacterium
CGCCCCCTTCCGTTTCTCACTGCCCGCGCCGCTGGTGGGTCGGCCGCTCGCGGCACTCCTGGCAATCTACCTGTTGGTGGGCACAACAGGTCATCTGCCCTGGCGCGGTGACGATCTGACCCACTTGGGACCGATTCACGCCATTCTCCAGGGCGGCAGCTGGCTCATGCCCGAGATAGCGGGCGAAACCTATCTCGGCGCCGCTCCGCTTTATTACTGGGTGGGCGCCCTCCTGGCCAAGCTGCTCGGCTGGCTCCTGCCGGTACATGACGCAGCCCGTCTTGCCACCAGTCTGTTCTGCGCCGCCACCCTTTACTGGACGGGTCTCGCCGCTCGCCGCCTCTATGGCGAAGCATCGTTTGCACCGGCAATCCTGCTCGGGATGGGCTCCTTGGGTCTGGTGGTACACGCCCACGAAACCCAACCCCAGCTCGCTCAGATCGCGGGTATGGCGCTGTGTTTCGCAGGCCTCGGAGAAATCTCCGAACACCCCCGACGTGGCGGCATCCAGGCCGGGCTCGGAGTAGCCCTGGCCTTCCTTGCCAGCGGACTGTCTGGCCTTGCGCTCACCTTGCCGGTCATTTTTCTTACCCCGCTACTGTGCCCTCGCTGTCGTAACCCGATCGTGGCAAGGGGCATCGCTACAGGACTCGGCATTGCCCTCATGATCAGTGGCCTGTGGCTGACAGCAGCGGCCTATAGTCATCCTGGAGAAGTCACACTGTGGTGGCGTGAAGAACTGCTCTCCACCACCCCCCATGCCAGCCGTGTTTCGGAGCTTGGCAAACTTGTCCAGCTCTTTGGGTGGTTTGCGTGGCCACTGTGGCCAATCGCCGGGTGGGCGGTATGGCGCAACCGTCACGCCATCGCCAGCCCTCAGCTTGCACTTCCGCTGATGGCCAGCATCATCGCCGTCGTTCTGGTCACCTCGACGGGTGGCCTGCGCACCGCCGGCCTGCTCCCCGTACTTCCACCCCTCTGTCTGCTCGCCGCCTTCGGCGTAACGAGCCTCCGTCGCGGAGCGGCCAATGCTTTTGACTGGTTCGGGGTGATGGCTTTCATCTTCTTCGGAATCGTCGTCTGGCTGGGGTGGAGCGCTCTGCATTTTAGCTGGCCCCCAGGACTCGCCCGTCAGGTCGCTCGAATGGCCCCTGACTTCCAGCACGGCGGTTGGGTTTCGGGCGCCCTGGTAGGCCTTGCCCTCAGCCTCCTGCTCGTTCTTCTCCCACTGTTCACACAGCGCTCCGTCCAGCGCGGTGCCACAAATTGGGCTCTGGGCATGACGCTGCTGTGGTGCCTCGCGGTAACCCTTTGGCAACCCTGGTTCGCCCACACCAAGAACTACCAGCCTCTTGCCAGTGAGCTCAGTCAGACCATCGGCCCACAACCTGGCTGCATCAAACGACGGAATGTTGGCGACACCCAACGGGCCGCACTCGACTATTTTGCCAACATCCGGACCCTCCCTTACGATTCCGAGGAAGACTGCCGACTTCTGCTCACTTACACGGCCGGCGGAGTCGCCTCACGGAGCGTCCCGCCGGAATGGCATGTCATGTGGGAGCGTCGGCTGGGTGGTGGTCGCAAGGCGGAAACCTTCAAACTCTATCGTCGCGACTGAAACCCTGACTGAATTGGATTACCACGACGTTCAGCGGTAAGCCCACGCCTGGAGGGGGCGACGCGAAGTAGCCAATTCTGCACACAGGGTTAAACATGGCATGGTCGAGTGCCTGCTTGACGACAGCCGATGACGGCGCTGCCATTCAAACGCACTTACGGAGCGCACCTGAGATCTCGGCCTCGACCCGAGAACGAGGAAGGAACATCGCCGGGTCGCGTTTCGAAGCTGCCAGAATGCACTGGCCGGGAGAATCTATTTTTGCTGGGGGGTCTGGACGAAGATCTCGTCCGGTTTGGTCAGGCCGAGCTCGAAGCGCGCACGCTCTTCGATAGCCTCATAGCCCGTCTTCAGATCACGGACTTCCGCTTCCAGCCCGGTATTACGCTGCTCAAGCTTTCGATTGCCCTCCTTCTGGGCAGCCAGCTGCTTTTCCACTTCCCACACACGCAACCACCCACCCTTGCCTATCCATAGGGGATACTGCAAGGCAAGAGCCAGAAGAACGAGAACGAGGACGGGCCAGCGCATGACGTCGCTGCGGCCACCCCGGGAGGGATGGCCGCGGCTTTCTTCAATCAGCGGTTACGCAGGTTGTAGAAAGCGGACACACCAGGGTAGAAGGCGGTATCGCCGAGATCTTCCTCGATGCGCAGCAGCTGGTTGTATTTGGAAATACGATCGGAACGGGACAGGGAGCCCGTCTTGATCTGCATGGCGTTCAG
>JAKORR010000531.1 GCA_029777735.1 Armatimonadota bacterium
AGGGTATACTAGACGACTACTGGGACGCCGTGTGGGATACGTCGGAGCCGTTCGAGGCAACGATCGCGAGGCTGGAGGCGCTGGTGGGGCGATTAGAGCTTGACTCTAATCCAACTTGACCTTTGCCAGCGCCCCTGACGCCTTGGCCGCCAGCACCTGCTCGACTGAGGCGGTGGTACGCAGCACGGCCCCTGGCACGGGAATGAAATAGCCCCGGTCGATGCCGGGGCTTTAAGCGTCGCAGGGCGGTAGCTATACCGTCCTGCGCCGGGATATTCGGCTGCACTTCCTAGCAGGCGTTAGACAAGTACCCGTGTTGCCCACATGTACGGCTGCTCGTCCCAGATCTCGAGATCGCCGCGCTGGAGGCTCTCTCGGATCATGTCTAGAGCGTCCCGGCGGCTGATCTCGTACTCGCGCCATGTGGGGTGCGAGTAGCAGTAGCAGGTGCCCATGCTGAGATCGCGGCTGCTCAGGCAGGCGATCTCTGTGAGTATGATCCGGCCGCCCTCGTAGGTGAGGCGGCGGTCGGCTATCTCCTCGCCGAACTGGGTGTCCAGCCAGGAGAGGACCAGTACCTTCTTCTGGCGCACCAGAGACCGAAGTGCACGGCTTACACTAATCATGCTATCTCCTCCTTTTTATAGGCTGCTCGCTGGGCCGATCAAACCCCACCCATACTCATCAATCCAGCCCTGGGCGTCACGTACCCACTCGGGGGCACCAGCGGCCAGCAGTGCATCCACCAGCCGTCGGTCCTCATCAGGGTCTCCTGTGTGGTCGTGCCCCAGGATCGCCCGCACTGTGTCCCAAGGTATCTGTATGGCCTCGTGCTCGGTTACCCCGTTGGAGTATGCGGTCCTCACCTCATCTAGGTCGATCCGTGCCATCATCCCCAGCTCCCTCCTCAGTGCTCGCTCCACGATCTCTGCCTGGCTTACTCGCTCCTGTGCAGCCCTTATCTCCAGGGCCCGCGCCACCTCGTCGTCGAGGTGGATCGTCTTTTTGGCTTTACCGGGGACGTACCCTTCGCGCCATGTCCTGTCTGCCATCGTCACGCCACCCTCCCGAGTGCCTTGGTGATGCGCTCCACGGCCCGCTCTGAGAGAC
>JAKORR010000532.1 GCA_029777735.1 Armatimonadota bacterium
AGGCAACCTTTGAGTTGCCTCCGTTCGTACGTTTCAATCCCCCGGAGGGGATTAGGGGTTTTCGGACCTATGTTGTTTGCATTCTTGGGGCCTCTGCCCCCGCCCCAGTTTCAATCCCCCGGAGGGGATTAGGGGTTTTCGGACCCACCCCTTTGCGCACCCGCTTCTACCAACCCTTCATGACCTATATTCCGCGAACCATTACAACTCCACGGCCACTGAACGCTTTTCCAGATTATCAAGGTGCCCATCTTCTCAAGTACCCTAAGCCAAGACATCCTTGCGCGATCCCCCCTGCCTTCCCGTACACCCAGAGGTTCGCGCGCGGTACTGTAGCCAGGGTTATTCTATATCACCAGAGGCATCTCGTCAAACCCTATTTTTCTTCGCGGCAGGCGTTCGATTTCCTTCAGACACCGCTCGCAGAGGCGATAGAAGAATACTAGATCTTCTTGGTGGTTGATTGCTTTGGAGATCTTCACCGTCATCTCGGCGTATTCTTCCTCGCTCAGGGCACCGCACTCGAAGACGCTATACTGAACCCGCTGCCCATAGCCTTCGAGCACCTTTGCGACGCGGTTGCGCCGGTTGTCGTCCTCGATGTCATACACCACGAGTATGTTCATGTTGTTTTCCTGTGCCGGGTTTTTCGTTGTCCGGCAGTCTTTTAGGCGTGGTCGCCACCGTTGGGGTTTTATTTGACCTCCAGGGGGTAGTAGCGATCCAGTTCGCCAGTGAGGACTTTAGCAACAATCCGTGCCTGGAGTTCATAGAGTCGATGGTAGGGGAGGCGATAGCCGAAGACGGGATGGGTCATCTGCTCATGGCGTCGCTCGTCCCAGGCGCTGGACATGGATGGAATCCATCAAGTCCTGGGCCTGCCAAGCTGTGCTCACATTCCTCTGGGCTCCCAGGACCTTTGAGAATGCTGCCTCGGCAGTGGTCGGATGCGAAGCAAGCCCGGCCAAGCCCTGTCTGACAGGCAGTCGTGACCGCCTCCACCAAGGGGCTGATCTCGGAGCCGGTGAGGGGGAGGGGACGCGGGTCGTTTTCCGACCTTGCAGAAGGCCGCTCTTTGGTCTGTAATGGACTAGGCAGTCGGGTCGGCATCGAGCTTTCTTGCGGCAGGTCCGCGGGAAGAGGTGGTGTGGCGGGTTCTGCGGGGGTGGTGGCATTGCGCCGAAGCTCGTGTTGGCACTGACAAGATTGCATACTTTAGCCACTGGGCAGGTAGTGATTTCAATGCGACTTGATGATTTGCGATCAGTCCTAGACGGCCTCGTGGGCAAAACGATCCGCTGCGACTGCGGGAGATCGCATAACGTCCATACACGGTCCGTCACCATCGAGCCGGGCGCAGTTGCCCGCGTCCCCGACCTGGTGGAGCGGTATTTTCCCCAGGGGAAGCTGCTTGTCGTGGCTGATCCCAACACCCAGGCAGCGGCGGGCAACGCCGTCATGGACAGGCTGGCTTCAAAGTTCCAGGCCGATCTTCACCTGCTGGGCGCTGAGGGGGATATACCCGTCGGGGACGAGACGTACGTGGCGGCCGTACGGGAGCGTCTGAAGCAGGGATACGTTGCAGCCCTTGCCGTGGGGTCGGGCACGATCAACGACCTGGTCAAGCTGGCGGCGGAACAGGTGGGCCTGCCCTACGGCGTGGTGTGTACGGCCGCGTCCATGAACGGCTACACGTCCTCGATAGCGGCGATCTACGTGGACATGCTGAAAAGAACCTTACCCGCCACGCCTCCCGTGTGGGTTGTGGCCGACCTCGACGTGCTATCGGCAGCGCCGCAGGAGATGACGGTAGCGGGTCTAGCGGACCTGATGAGCAAGCCTTCGAGTAGCTCCGACTGGCGGTCTGCGAGCCTCATCCTGGGCGAGTACTATTGCGACTACTGTGCGGATCTGTCGGGCATGGCCGAGGCAGCCTGTCGAGCCGAGGCCCAAGCCATCGGGAAGGGTAAGGCCGAGGGTGTGGCACTGCTTGTCGCCGGGCTGATTCTGTCGGGTCTTTCAATGGCCATTGCCGGGTCATCGTCGCCCGCATCCGGAGGGGAGCATCTCATCTCACACGTGTGGGACATGCGCCGCCTGCACGAAGGCAAGCCGCACGCGCTGCACGGCGCTCAGGCTGGACTGGGTACGCTGATGACTGCGTCGCTGTGGGAACTTCTGCAAACTGTGCCGCGGCCCGAGGAGGCGCGGATACAAGAAATCATCACTGCGAGGCGGCCCCAAGAGGAGGAAGAAGCGGACCTTATGGAGCGGCTCGGGCCGCTGGCCGAGGCATCGCTCGCTGAGTACCGCAGGAAACGACCTGACGACCAAGAGCTACGGCGTCGGCTGGAATGGCTACGGGACAACTGGGGGGAGTTCTGGGCAGCCGTAAAGCCACTTTTGCGCAAGAGCTCGGAGCTACGTGACACGTTAGAGGAAGCCGGCGCGCCCGTCACCGCACGAGAGATCGGCTTCACGCCCGAGGAGACAGAGGCTGCCTTCCGCGACGCCCGCTATGTGCGGTCGCGCTACACGGTCTTCGACCTGGCTGCTGACCTGGGTGTGCTGGAGGAGTTCGTGGCGCCGGCCCTAGAAAGGAGCCGAGTGCTGGAGTAGGAATCTGCGCCGTGAAGTACTGGCACGTGGGGGCCCCTGCTCAGGGAGCTTGCTCTGTGTGGGGGCTTTGCTGATGACCTTCCTACCATCGACGCGTAGCCCACTCGTGCTGGACACACATCAAGGCAGGCGCAGGTGTACATCGCAGAGACACCGGGGAAGACAGTGGGCTGCGAGGCTTATGCCGACGTTGAAGCAACACGACGCGCTGGCCGCGGTGTGGCTCACTAGCCGGGCACGGTGGGCAGGGTGTGGCGAGGAGAACAGAGAAGTATCCCTCCACACCTGTTGAGAGGAGGTAACCCACATGGTTCGCATCGGGCTGCTGGGCAGTGGCTTCGTAGCGGAGTTCTATATGCAGGGACTCAGGGACGTGCCCGGCCAGCAAGTGGTCGCCAATTACTCTCGCAGCGAGGACAGAGCGCAGGCCTTTGCGGGCAAGTGGTGCATACCACGCTGGACGGTGAACATGGAGGACGTAGTGGAGAGCGAGGATGTGGACCTAGTACTCATCGCGCTACCCAACCATTTGCACTCCGGGGCGGCACTGGCCTGCGCCGAAGCGGGCAAGAGCCTGGTCTGCACCAAACCCCTGGCGCGTACCGCTACCGAGGCCCATGAGATGCTCGCCGCTGTGCGGGAGGCGGGCGTGATACACGGCTACGCGGAGACGGAGGTCTTCAGCCCCGCGGTCATGCACGCTCGTAGGCTCATTGAGCGCGGCGCGGTGGGCGACGTTCTCAGCGTGCGTTCGCGCGAGGCTCACGCGGGGCCACACTCTCCACACTTCTGGGACCCTGAGCTGACCGGCGGCGGAGCCCTGATGGACATGGGCTGCCATTGCATCGAGGCGGCGCGTTACTTCATCGGCAAGGACGTCCGCCCCGTCGAGTGTCTGGCATGGGGCGAGTTGTTGTACCACTCCGATAAGACCACGGCGGAGGACTCGGCGGTGCTGCTGCTGCGCTTCGAGGGCAGTCAGATGAGCATCACGGAGACAAGCTGGATCGCACGCGGGGGCCTGGACCTGCGCAACGAAGTCTACGGCACGCTGGGTACCATTTTCACCGATGTGACACGCGCAACGCCCATCACAGCCTTTGTCATGGGCAGCGCTGGCTATACAGTGGAGAAGGCCGAGTCGGACACAGGCTGGGTGTTTCCGTGCGTGGACGAGCCCAGGGTGTACGGCTACCACGAGGAGATGCGGCATTTCGTCGAGTGCGCCGCAACCGGTCAGACGCCTAGGGAGACCTTCGAGGACGGGTATGTCGTAAATGTCATACTCGACACAGCGTACCGGTCCATGAGAAGCAAGAAGTGGGAGCCCATCGACCTGTGAGGCCTGCGGAGCCTGAGGATGTTGGAGGCAGACTGAAATGAGCGACACCATGCTGGCGGCTTTCTTTAGCACACCGGGGCACGTAGAGGTGCGTGAAGTCGAGCGGCCCCTTCCCGGCCCGGGCGAGGTGCTGGTTCGCATCACGGCCTCTGGAATCTGCGGCTCGGACGTAGCGGCCTGGCGCGGAATCGAACAGGAATGGCACCGGCGCGGGCATGAGTACGCGGGTGTCGTTGAGACGGTGGGCGACGGTGTCGAGGGCTTCGCCCCGGGCCAGGCCGTGGCGGGCTACGGCTCGCTGCCCTGCGGCGTGTGCACTCACTGCCGCCGCGGAAGGCCCAAGTACTGCCTCCAGCCCCGGTCGTCGGGAGGTGGTGCCTTCGCCGAGTACCTATGCCTGCCCTGCGAGTTCTGGTTCCCCTTGGAGGGTCTGAGCGCCGAGGAGGGAGCGCTGCTGGAACCGCTGACGGTGGCACTCGAAATGGTAAGAGACGGCCGTGTAACCTTGGGCAATCGAGTGCTGCTGCTGGGCGCTGGGCCCATCGGCTTGATGGCACTGTCAATATGCAAGGCACTGGGGGCACTCGTTTACATGGTACATCCCAGATCGAGTGCCAAACGCTGGGCTCTGGCCGAGGCCTGGGGAGCCGACGCGGCCTTGGACGCCACAGTGGGGGACGTGGAGAAGCGCGTACGGGAGCTGGTGCCGGGGGGTGTAGATACAGTCCTGATAACAACGATGCCGACGGTGGGCGTGCCGTTAGCTGCGGCTTGCGCCACGCGCGGCGGAGTGCTATCGCTGATCGGCATGCAATGGGAAGCTGCACACTTCGTCCTGGAAATCGATCGCTTCCACTTCGCGAACCTGCAACTCGTGGGCAGCAATCACAATCCGTGTGCTCTCTATTACGCCGAGGCCGCGGAGTTGCTGCGACGTCGGATCATCAGGGGCGACGAATTGATTTCCCATCGATTCCCGCTTGCAGAGATCGAAGCTGCCTTCAAGACCACAAGCGAAAAGCGGGCCGAGGTCGCTAAAGTGATGATCACCGGGTAGGCCAGGCCGGGGAATCGATGAATCGGTACGGTCTATTAGAGCGTGTCTTAAGGAACTCAGCTGGGCTGTAAGCGAAGCACAAGCAGGTTGATGCTGGCAATGCGAATAAAGGTCTCACTGGTGGCGGGCAGGGCTTCGTAGTCTTTGCTCAAGCGCCGATAGCGGCCCAGCCAGGCAAAAGTACGCCCAACCACCCAGCGGCGCGGTAGGACCGCGTGACTTATCTCGCGGGTAGAGTGTGCCCCTGCAAATTTGTCAAGGGCCAAGGAACTTTTCGTGTAGGAATCTGTCTTTACTGAAGCCCACACCCGCAGTCAGCATCGCACCAGGAGTCGCCGCCATGCCGCGCACGAGCCGCGAACAGCTTGAGCAACTGTCGAAGGACAAACTGATCGAGATCATCCTCCGGCACCAAGAGGTCCTTGAGCGGCAGCAGGCGTGCATTGAGCAGCTTGAGGCGCGGGTGGCCGAGTTGGAG
>JAKORR010000533.1 GCA_029777735.1 Armatimonadota bacterium
CTTGTCCGCGTCCGCTCATTATGCAGCCGCTCACACTCAAGTGCAGCGCGGGACGCAGTGATCCTCTGGTCCAGCGTGCCATGACTATCCAGCGCCGAAAGGTGATGCTGTACGACTCCGAGCCACCGGTCAGGTGGCATGGTTGCGGTCAGTATCAGTGGTCGCATCGTCCTCCCCCCTGCCCTATAGCGGGCCGTGCTCGTGTAGGTAATAGAACCCTCGACACTTATGCTGATGTACCGGGGATTCTATACACTCAGGCACCGGCTCATCTAAACGCGAAGGAGACCCCGTAGGCCGCCAAGCACAAGCGGGGTCTCCTCATCATCAATCCACACCCTTTTTCTGTATCTGTCGCACGTACCGCGGCCCGCCCATCACAAACACGGCATACGCCTCGGCGTCCTCCGCGCTCATGCCGTGGGCGACCTGCAGGTGCTGCTCGATCTCCACGTACTCGCCTTGGCAATCAGCGCAATGAAAGACCACCGTCGTACCCTGTGCGTCGCCAGCATGGGCTGTGACGGCCGGGAGTGCCCCAAGTACGTCCGCGAGGGCCATCATGCGACCGCTCCAAATACTACGGAGCGCATCTCCTGACGGAACTCGTGTTCGCTGCACATGGCGATGAACTGCTCCTCGGTACTGCCCGGTATCGCCATGAAGGCGGCGTGCAACGCGCTAAGCTGCCCACTCGTGAAGTCGTCTCCCCGATTCCGTACAGCTGTCTGCACGAACAGCCGGGCGATGTTTCCCCGCGCTCTCCGATACGCTGCTTCGCTGATTCGGATCTCGTTCACTGTACCCTCCTTTTCGCGGCCTATCTGGTGGTAGCCGCAGCATCCTCAGTCGGATTACCTCCAAGCGCCGTCCCGAACGCCGGGACCTCACGGCCGCACCCCGGGCAGGCCGTGTCTATCCCCGCCAGCGCCGTCCGGTCACACCCCGGGCAGGTCCATATGGGCGCCGGTGGATAGGCCAGCCAGGCCCCGGCCAGGTCGTGCCAGCGCCACGGTTCCAGCACGTTCAGGCCTCGCTCGTGGGCGCGGACATGCCTGTCCACCGCGCGCCACAGGTCGGCGTGGAGCTCGCGGGTCATCTTTAGCTCC
>JAKORR010000534.1 GCA_029777735.1 Armatimonadota bacterium
CCACGGGAAAGTGGACCGGTTTACTCATGGAGCCGGAAGCCCAGTCCACCCTATCCATGCTTGTTAATCGCGGACTCTTCGTTCCACTTTCCGAGTGGGGGGATACCAAACTTGGAGCGGTCACGGGCGGCAACCAGTACTTCGCTCTCTCCCCGGCCCGTGTTAAGGAGCTCGGACTCACTCGCCGCGATCTCGTCCGCGTCAGCCCTCCCGGTTCCAGTCATTTGCGAGGGCTTGAGTTGTCCTCTTCCAGCCTCGGTGCGCTGAGCCGGGCGGGGAAAGCAACCTGGCTGTTCTACCCGAAAGAGCCCCTCTCGCGCGCGGCGGCGGAGTACGTGGAAGCCGGCCAGCGCGCTGGTGTGAATCAGGCGTACAAGTGTCGAGTGAGGTCACCCTGGTACAGGGTTCCACTGCTCGCGATCCCTGATCTCTTCCTCACCTGCATGAATGCCGATACCCCTCGCCTCACCACAAACTCGGCAGGAGCACACCACCTTAACTCTATCCACGGCGTCTACCTGCGGGATAGCGTCACCGAGCTAGGTCGGGAGCTACTTCCACTCGCAAGCCTCAACTCGGCTACCCTGTTGCACGCTGAGGTGACGGGCCGCAGCTACGGCGGCGGCATCCTCAAACTGGAACCTCGGGAAGCCAGCGTGTGGATGATGCCATCAGCGGCACTCGTTGCCGAAAAGGCCGATGCTCTGCGCTCCATCCGTTCTACCGTCGCCACAAAGCTTGCCCAAGGTAAACTATTGGAAGCTGTGACCTGTGTTGACGAGGTACTTTTTAGCTTCAACGACGCACTCCCAGCCCCCCAGCTCGAGGCCATCCGTATGGCTCGGGAAAGCATCGCGAACAGACGCACGAGAAGAGGGCGCAAGAATGGCCGGTAAGTCCACCTCGACCAAGGCCCAGGCGTGGCGTTTCTTTGACCGAATCGTGTCACTCGCCGCGCCCGGCGGTCATTACAGCAACCCCTGGATTATGAACGACGACGGCGCCCTCACCTACCGTCCAGATTTCGCCACTCTCGAGAGGCTGCTGGGCGTTCCCCTCTACCTGGAGGCGTCCACTACCACCGGGGTGCCTGCCCTGGCCCTCGATGTGTGGC
>JAKORR010000535.1 GCA_029777735.1 Armatimonadota bacterium
GACAGTCGAGGGGACCCGTTGCCGGACTTCGGCCGTGGGCCCCCAGCAGGCCTAGGGTACGGAACCGCGGGCAGGAGAGACCAGCCCTGTCACAAGGGGCCGTGTCAATAGCTTCGCTCTCGTTCTGAGCTCCTACACCCCGCGTGGGGAGGCGCCGTGGGCAGCGCGGGGATCTTGGTAGCCAGCAGACCCAGTCATGCCGATACTTAGCTTGGTCCCGACGTCCGCCGCCGACTCGTTCCTGCAGGTAGGAGTCTGGGTGGCCGCCTTGCTGCTTTTGTTTGGTTATGTCAACTACAAGAGCAGCGGTGGCCTTGTCGCCGCCATTGAGCGCAACCGCGCGTGGCAGCCCGTCCTAGGCGCCTTCATGGGCGTGATCCCCGGCTGCGGTGGAGCGATCTTTGTGATGCCCCTCTATGTGCGTGGCGTCGTGACCTTTGGCACCGTCTGCGCCACTCTCACCGCCACCACCGGCGACTCCGTCTGGGTCATGATCGCGCGCGCCCCCAAGTCTGCCCTCTGGGTGAATTTGATCACCTTCGTCGTGGGTATCGTCACGGGATACGTGGTGGATCTGCTCGGCCTGGGACGGCGGCCAGCGCGTCTGTCTGAGGACGAATTGGCGGCCGACGCTGCGTCGGCAGAGCAGTGGAACTTGCCACCTCCCGAAGACGTGAAGGATGAACCGGCCGTGCCCAGATCAACAGGCTGCGGTCATCTGGGCCACGCTGCGGGCGACGAGATCGCCTGCAGGCTGCATTCGCAAGCCGGCGTGGCACATCCAGGCTGGCCGGGGCTTGTTCTCCACCAGGGCTATCTGGTGTGGTGGAGCGTAGCGATCGTGGGCTTCATCGTGGCTGTTGTTGAGCTCGCGCAGGTGGATTTGGACGCAAGGCTGTTCCCCGGATTCACCCACGCCGTGGGGCTAGCCGGCGCGCTTCTGTGCTTGTTGTGGTTCCTGCTATCGCACCATTTGCTCCGTGATGACAGCCACGAGGAGCAGGAAGAGAAGCTCTCCTCGCCTCGGGAGCTCCTCGTCCACACCGCCGATGAAACGTCCTTCGTTGTGTGGTGGGTTTTTGTAGCCTACCTGGCCTACAATGTCTTCATGGATGTCTCGCGAGTGGACGTGGGAGCGCTGGTGGCGGCTGCAGGGGTGTGGCCAGTACTCCTGGGGACGGCTTTGGGGCTGATCCCGGGCTGTGGCCCTCAGGTCTTGCTCGTGACGCTCTACACTCAAGGCGTGGTACCCTTCTCTGTCGTCTTGGCGAACGCCATCAGTCAGGACGGCGACGCCCTCTTCCCGCTGATAGCGCTGGAACCCCGGTCAGCCCTCAAAGCCTCTGTAGTGACCACAGTGCCAGCCATCGTGATCGGCCTGGCGGCCTTCTATATCGAGAAAGCTTTGCTGTGATGCCGCCCCGACGCGGCAGCGCCCGAGCGGGCTTCAGGGCGCGCCCTCAGGCATCACCTTCCGCATCCACACCTCGCCCTCGCACCCGCGTCGGTTCTCATCCTTGTCGCTCGATCGCACGCCCTTGATGTGCGCCACGAGGAAGTACCTCGCCTGCGGGTCGTGGGCCTTAACCTCTAGCGTGTAAGTGTTATCCTTATTGCGGTACGCCGCCTCGCCCTCATGCTCATCGACGGCGACTTCCGTGAGCTTCTCAGGGGCGTCCGCCGGCGCGGACGCCAGCGCCACACGGTACATGCGCAAGCCCCACCACCCCGAAGTGTACTTGAACCCCACTGTATATCGGCCTGGCCCGTCGATGAGCTTTGTCACTTCCCACCGCTTAGTAATCCGTTCGTTCTCCTCAAAATCTTCACTGACCCAAGTGCCCACTTGCGAGCGTAGATATGGCTATGGA
>JAKORR010000536.1 GCA_029777735.1 Armatimonadota bacterium
GACTCGCTGCGCATGTTGCAGGACTATGCTCAGAAGCACGTGCTCTTCTGCCTGGTACCGGCCTTCTTCATCGCGGGCGCCATCGCGGCTTTTGTCAGCCAGGCGTCAGTCATGAGATACTTTGGGCCCAAGGCCAGCAAGATCCTGGCCTACGGCGTAGCGTCCGTCTCGGGCACCATCCTGGCCGTCTGTTCCTGCACGGTGCTGCCGCTCTTCGCAGGCATCTACATGCGAGGTGCGGGGTTGGGCCCGGCCACGGCCTTCCTCTACTCAGGTCCGGCGATCAATGTGCTGGCGATCATTCTCACGGCTCGCGTGCTGGGCTGGGAGATGGGGTTAGCGCGGACTGTGGGGGCTGTTGTCTTCTCAATCGTTGCGGGCTTCGCGATGGCCTTCCTATTCCGTGCCGAGGAAACTAAGCGAGCGACCGAGACTGAGGCGATGTGTGCAGACGGCCCACAGGAGGATGCACGGCCCTTATATCAGACCGTGCTGTTCGTCTGTACTATGGTCCTGATACTAGTCTTCGCCGCGTGGACCAAGCCGACCATCGAAGCAGGGCTGTGGTGGGCGATCTACCGCGTCCACTGGTACCTTGTGTTGTTCTTGCTCGTGCTTTTGGGGTTGATGCTCGCCGCTTGGTTCAGAGGCGAGGAGATCGGAGAGTGGCTTGAGTCGACCTGGTCCTTCGCTTTGCAGATAATGCCGTTGCTGTTTGCGGGTGTCATGGCCGCGGGTTTCCTGCTCGGCATGCCAGGCCACGACACCGGCTTGATTCCCAACGGCGTCATTGCCCGGCTTGTAGGTGGCAACTCGCTCAGGGCTAACTTCCTGGCCTCCGTGCTCGGCGCCCTCATGTACTTCGCAACACTAACCGAGGTGCCAATCCTGCAGGCGCTACTGGGCAGTGGGATGGGCAAGGGCCCGGCCTTGGCCCTGCTGCTGGCAGGTCCTGCTCTGTCCCTGCCGAGCATGCTGGTTCTTGGCAGTATCTTGGGGTGGCGGAAGACGGCGACCTACATCAGCGTAGTAGTGGTCCTGGCGACCCTGAGCGGCCTGCTCTATGGCGCGATTGCGTGATACCAGAAGGAGGTAATGGAACATGCGGATCGAGATTCTTGGAATGGGCTGTCCCAAATGCAGGAAGCTGGCTACCAACGCCGAGGAGGCAGTGCGGCAGGTGGGCATTGAGGCCGAGGTCACAAAGATAACGGACGTGACGGAAATCAGCAAGTATGGGGTGCTCTTTACGCCGGCTTTGGTCATCGACGGCGAGGTGAAGGCGGCAGGCAAGATCCTGTCACCCGCCCAGATCGCTGAGTTGATCCGAGCGGTGCAGAGCTAGTAGCCGGTTCGGCTCCTTCTCTGTGCTGCTGGGAGACACTGGAGGCAAATTGTATGAGCGAATGCCGCTGCGACGGGAGAGGTGTTCTAATTTTCGCTTGCAGTGGGGCGTCCAATGTAGGTCAAATCGCCAACGAGGTCGCCAAACGTTTGCACAGCGAGGGATACGGCACGTTCTCCTGCCTGGCCGGGATAGCGGGCGAAATCCCAGGAATGGTCGCGTCAGCGCGGGCTGCTGACGCGATCATCGTCTTGGATGGCTGCTCAGTGGCCTGTGCCAGGGCCGTCCTCGAAAGGGCGGGTATGGCTACCTGCCACCATCAGGTTGTGGCAGACCTTGGCGTAAGGAAGAACCACAGCTTAGAGATTGACGAGACGGATATCGAGAGAGTATACGAGGCAGTCCGGGCTGGGGCTCCTGCAGTAGTGTACGGGGCGCGCTCGAGCACCGACTGCTGCGGTTGTGGCTGTGAGTGCGAGGGCGGCTGTGGTGAATAGGGAGCAGTGAGTCATGAGCGAGACCACGCGAGTGCCAGGCCTTGTGTTCGTTCTGTTGATTGGTCTTGTGGTTCTGGCCAAGTACAAGGTGGGCGAGAATGCCACCTCAAGCCAGGAACCGGAGCCAAGGGCGGTTGCCACGCTGGGCGAGATGTGCAACACGGGGGCGGGCGAAACCCTGCGGGGCCTGGCGAAGGCTTGAGCGCGGCTTCTGGGCGCTCGGGCGGAATGGCGGTGAGCCAGCCGGGCGACGGTGCTGCCAACACGCCCCTGCCCACCATGCTAGAGCTTGGCTGGATAGAATAAGCCTCTGAGCTGGTGGGGTGCCAGCCACCAGGCGACTGGGGCACGGAGACGTCAGAGTAGATCCAGGGAGGAACACCGAAACCAAGGTCAGACACCGGTGGGGCGAGGCTGACCGTCCTGGACCGGTTCCTGACGCTAGCCATCTTTTTCCTAAGGCCGGGTACATAGTGAGGCTGCCGCGATGTGGTGCGCATTTGGTGCGCATTGCGGTGTCGCTGGCCTGCTACTTCCTTGACGTGGTTTGCCACGTTCGTCGCCAAGGCCCTGAGCTAAATACGCGCGGTGTATCGCCCTGCCTTCGCAGCCTCAGACCAACGGTTTTGAGCTCGCGATAGCTGTGGCTGTCGCTCTGTTTGGTGTAGTATCGAATCAGGCCTTCGCCACGGTAATCGGCCCGCTGCTCGAGGTGTCGGTGCTCATCAGGTTGGGTCGATGTGGCTTTTAGTTCAAGAAGAGTATTGCTGCCCGCAGGCGGTCGAGTGACCTGGCTTGGGGCAGCTGCCTGCGCAAGGACTGCCGGGAGGCATTCATGGACGTTGCCGCCGTCATCGATCAAGCCCAGAGGGCAATAGAACAGGCCTCGTGGCTGGCGTATCCCCTGGTTTTCGTGGGGGGCGCCCTCACGGGCCTCAACCCTTGCGTGTACCCCACCATTCCCGTGATCCTGGGATACATAGGAGGGCAGAAGGATGGAGCCCGCGGGGCGCGTGGCATGCTGCTGGCGTTGGCCTTTGTCCTGGGGCTGGCGATCACCTATGTCCTGATGGGAGTGACGGCGTCCTTTGTCGGCTCGGTGCTGGGCCTCTCGAGGGAGGGATGGTTCTATGTTGTGGCGGCTGTATGCATCTTGGCGGGACTGCACATGACGGAACTCCTGGCCCTGCCCCTGCCGACGGTGGCCGCCCGTCCCTCGGCGGCGTGGGCGGGTAGCTTCGTGGGCGCGGTACTCCTAGGCATGCTCTTCGGCGTGGTTGCGGCGCCCTGTGCCATGCCGATCGTGGCGGTCCTAGTCGCCGTAATAGCGTCCAGCGGAAAGGTCCTTTACGGTGCCAGCCTGATGTTCCTCTACGCTCTAGGCCACGGCTTGCCGCTGGTGGTCATCGGGGCGGTGGCGGGGGCTCTTACGAGCCTGGCGCCTGTCGCCAGGTATGCCGGGGCCATCCAACGTATCAGCGGATTCCTGCTAATCCTGGTTGGTGCTTGGCTGATTTGGGTAGCCTAAAACCAGTCAAGAGCGCCTCATAGGCACAAGGGAACGTGCCGATACGTTCGGGGCACTTCCCAGAGGCAAGGGAACCTTGACTCAGGGCCCGCAGGAGACTAACATGACAAAGCGCTTGTGCGGCAGGGGGCGCGCTCTTAGAGATCCCAGCTGGCTCCGGTGAATTGTGAAGGTGTGATCTGTTCATTGCTGGGAGGGCCTCATAGTTTTTCCAGTACAAGGGTTGTTTCTGGGGGAGGATTTTTGTTTTCGTATCTGCTGCTTTGGCCGGGGCGCAAGCTGGAGGGATGCTTAACGTGTGGATCCAGGGAGACAATATCATCCGCTACGCGGCGCTGCGAGACAGTCTGGAGAAAGCAACCGCCGACGGAAAGATGACAGGGCCGGTTGTCCGCACGGTTCAGGAATGGCTCAATTTCCTCCATAGTGACTCTCCTCGTCTTCATCAACTGCTGCAGGCTGTCTACGGGCCCAGTGTAGCCCTTCAGGAATCTCGCTTGCGGCAGATAGTCGGTGTGCTCCACCTTTTTGCCCGGTGCTACGGTGAGCAGCGCGAAGTCGTTGTGGTGCGCGCGCCGGGCCGCATTAACCTAATGGGGCGGCATGTTGACCATCGTGGCGGTTACGTCAACATGATGACTATCCATCGCGAGCTGGTGGTTGTAGCCTCTGCTAGGTCCGACGGTTGGGTCCACTTGGCCAATGCCAGTAGCGAGTTCCAGGACGATCGCTTCGACCTTTACGAGGAACTGCCCTACATCCGCGGGTGTCGAAGCTGGCAGGACTACATCAACTCCCAGCGGGTGCGGGACTTTCACAGCACCTCGATGGGCCAATGGAGCAACTACGTCAAGGCAGGACTCTACCGGCTGGCTCATCACTTCCCTGAGCATCGCTTCTATGGCATGGACCTGGCCGTGGGGGGAGACATCCCAATCGGCGCGGGGCTCAGCAGCTCCTCGGCGTTGCTTGTGGGAACGTCTATGGCGGCGATTGCACTCAACGGCTTGGACGTAATGCCGGCGACCTTCGTGGACCTGTGCGGGGAAGGCGAATGGTTCGTCGGAACTCGGGGCGGCTCCGCAGATCATGCCGCCATGACCTTGGCGGTTCAGGGCAACGTCACCCCAATCACCTTCTTTCCCTTCAACATCGAGGACCCTGTGGTCTTCCCGTCAGAGGTCCGACTTCTGGCCTGCAACTCCGGCGTTCAGGCCAAGAAGACCAAGGGTGCCAGAGATGCCTTCAACCACCGCGTGGCTTGCTACGAGCTGGCCATGGCACTGTTCCGCAAGTTCTTCCCAAAGCAAACCGAGGAAGTGCGCTATCTTCGGGATATCCCGGGAAAGATGACAGTGAGCCTGCCCGAGTTTTATCAGATGGTGAAGCGACTGCCCCTGCAGGCGGGGCGCTTTCTCCTGCGTCAGCTTTTGCAGGACCGTAGCGACTGGCTGGAGAAAGTATTCGAGACCCACCGGGAACCGACGGTCTACCCACTGCGGAGCGTGTTCCTGTATGGTGTGGCGGAGTGCCAGCGCAGCAAGACCTTTACCGAGCTGCTGCAGAAGGGCGATCTGGATACTATTGGCCAGCTGATGGGTGTTTCTCACGATGGCGACAGGGTGGTGAGCTTTGGCAATGATGGCTCGGCGCGTCTGTGGTCCTATGACTGCTCCGACGCCAGCCTTGACCGTCTGAGCCTTCTGGCCGCCAGCGACGATCCCGAAGAGGCCGAGAAGGCGGCGCTCCATCGCCAGGCCGGCGGATACGCCTGTAGTTGTTGGGAGATAGACCAGATGGTGGACGCGGCTCTTCGGGTGCCGGGCGTGGTGGGGGCGCAGCTTTCTGGTGCGGGTATGGGCGGGTGCATGATGGTCCTGGCGCGCGACTCCGCCGTGGAGCAGGTTCGTGAGACCCTAGCGGAGCACTACTACGAGCCCCGCGGTATGGAACCACAGGTAGAGATCTGTTGTCCAATCGCGGGTGCCTGTTGCCTGATGGTTGGATGATCGCGTTGTGATCGCGTCGTGAAGGAGGCGCTTGGATGGTCTCGCTTGTGACGGGGGGAGCTGGCTTCATCGGGTCACACTTATGTGAGGCGCTGGCCGAGCAAGGCGATTCAGTCATTATTCTAGACGACTTGAGTACAGGATGTCGAGAAAACATCGAGTACTTGTCCAAACAGGGACTTGTGGAGTTTATTGAGGGGACGGTTCTCGATGCGGACTTAGTCTCGAAGCTTGTTGAACGCGCTGACAGGATCTTTCACCTGGCTGCCGCTGTCGGTGTGAAGCTTGTGCTTGAGCGGCCCCTTCATACGGCGCGCGTCAACATCTGGGGAAGCCATAACGTGCTGGAGGCGGCCATCGAGTGCGGTGGCAAGACACTACTCCTAGCCTCCACCTCTGAGGTCTATGGTAAGCAGAACGGAGAGTGCGTTAGCGAAGACTCCCTTTCCCTTCTCGGGCCGGTAAGCGAAATCCGTTGGATCTATGGAGCTAGCAAGCTCATCGACGAGTATTTGGCACAGGCATATCTGCACGGCGATGGAGATGATGCTGGCGCGTCTGGTATCAGGCTGGTGACAGTCCGGTTCTTTAACGTCACGGGTCCACGGCAGACAGGTGCTTACGGAATGGTCGTCCCGCGGTTCGTACAGGCTGCACTGAGGGGCGATCCCTTGACGGTATATGGCGATGGCAAGCAGATCCGCTGCTTTTGCCATGTAAAAGACGTAGTACGTGCTGTTATGCGGCTTGTAGAGCAGCCCTCAGCCAGTGGTCAGGTGTTCAACGTGGGTAGCGATGAACCTGTGACGATTGCGGAGTTAGCCGAGCGAGTCCTGCGCATAACGGACTCCGATTCGTCGGTGGTGTATATACCCTACTCTGAGGCCTACGGGCATGGGGTGGACGACGTCGCCCGTCGGGTGCCCGACCTCACTAAGCTGCGGAAGTTCCTCGGTTTTCAGCACAGATACTGTCTCGACGACATCGTGCGTGAGATGGCGGAATACTATGCAGTCAGAGGCGATGCGTCGCTCTCCAAACCCTCCTGAAATAGATGCGAGTGATCTACCTTGAGCGCCCTGGCGAGCCCCCTATTGGTGTATGTGGCTTGTTTTGCCTTTATTGTCGTATTAATCGTCAACCGAGCACTTGCCACTGGAACAGCCTGCTGGGGATTGGTTGCTCGTCGTGACCTCGCCACAGGCAGGTGTATCCCAACTGCTGGGGGATTGGGCTTCCTGCCCGGCCTTGGTGTATCACTTGGCCTTGCCGGCGTTCTAGGGGGCGACCCCTGTTGGCTGATTGCCCTGCTCGTGGTCGTGATCCTCGGAGTGTTAGGGCTGGTGGACGACCGAATCGACATGAATGCAGGCGCAAAGCTCGTTATTGAGTTCCTGATGTGTTTGCCGGCTCTCCTTCTGTGTAGTCGAGTTCACGGGGGTGTGCCCGCCTGGCAGCTCGCAGTCCAGCTCCTGTTCGTTCTGGGTGCCATCAACGTCGTTAACATGTCGGACAACATGGATGGAGCAGCCTCGGGGTTCGTCGCCATAACCGCGCTGGGCTTCGCCGCCTGCGGTCTTCTCTGTGGCGCCTTGGAGCTGGTATTCGTGGCCAGCACGGTCTTCGC